>LUOR01000024.1 GCA_001626925.1 Moraxellaceae bacterium REDSEA-S32_B1 | reverse complement strand
CAGGTGGTCAGGTGGTCAGGTGGTCAGCACAGCTTAAACAGGCTAAAAAATTTTGGAAAGGTAACTCCCTTGCCACAGGGGATAAACAGCGAAATCACGAAAGCGATTTTGATAAGGTGCATTGGCAAGATCACAGCGCACAGATTGAAAGCGATGTGTACAAACCTATCATTAGACTATACCTAAAAGATAAACTGATAAATTAATCCATCATTCTATCATTAGACTTATTTACTTTATTAAATGATAGCATTATCATAATACCTATTAATTAATAGCTAAATGATAATGAGCTAATGATATGACCATTCACATTTATGTAAGAGCAAGTACCAAAGATCAAAATGCAGAACGTGCGCTAGATGATTTGATCACATTCAGCCAAAGCTACGGCAATGGACATAGGACCTATATAGAAAACTATTCAGGTACGAAGCTAGAACGCCCTGAACTCAATAGATTGCTTGATGATGCACATAAGGGTGACATTCTATTAGTGGAAAGCGTAGACAGATTGAGCCGACTATCTCAAGATGACTTTGCCACACTAAAAGATAAAATCAGAGCCAAAGGATTGCGTTTGATTGTGGCGGACTTACCAACTACCCACGCCACCAATGAGGGTATGACTGGTGAAATACTAAATGTAATTAATGCAATGTTAATCGACTTATTGGCGACAATGGCGAAACTGGACAATGATAAACGCAAGGAGCGTATCAAACAGGGTTTAGCACGTTCAGGATATGTACCTACAGGAAAGAAAGCTAATACAGTTAAACATCAACGCATCAAGCAACTATTGAATGATGGAAATCTAAGTAAGGAAGAAATCGCAAAGACTGTAAGTGTCGGAATTGCAACAGTTTATAGGGTGGCAAAATCATTTAAGGCATAAGGATACGGTTAAGGATATATTGCTAATTGTTTAAATTAAATCCTAATATATCAGAGCATTAACAATGCATCCTAGTCCCGCTGGGCGTACCAGTTTCAAGCATTGATTTTTATGTATCACGTTTCAAAAAGAACTTATTTAATATTCTCAATATTAATCATCGGTACAGCATCACCACCTGCATAGGTCGGCAAGCGTCCATCCCATTTTTCAATGGCTTTAAGATTGACATACTCACGACCACCTTGCGCACGGATCGCTTCGGCTTGAATACGAATCGCCTCAGCCTCACCTTCGGCTTGAGTAATACGTTGTTCGGCTTCAATCTTGGTACGTTCAAGAATGTTTTTTGCTTTCAGTGTGCGCTGTACTTCGGTTTGCTTGGCTTCAATTGCAGCATCAAACTCCCGAGAAAAACGAAAATCAGTCAGCTGTACATCTTCGACGATGATGTGATATTTACTCAAGGATTCACGCATGCTTCGATCAATATTGGCTTTTACGATAGGGCGTTCTGTCAGTAGTTTTTCCGCTGTAAATTTTGCAGTGACGCTTTTCACCGTTTCATGGATACGAGGTGCGATAATCTTTTCATCGACATCAAGCCCAGTATTTCGAATAATCGGAATCAATTTATCTTTATCTAAGCGGTAGTTCAGCGACACTTCGGTTTGTACATTTTGTAAGTCAGCACTCGCCGCAGTCGTTGGTGTAGCAACTTTTTGTGTTTTGATATCGACAGTACGTGTCGAGTCAATAAATGGAATCTTGAGATGTACACCTTCGCCGCTAACTCCAATGGCCTCACCAAAGCGCATGACGACTTTTCGAGAGCCTGCTTGAACGGTATAGATCGCAGAGAAAAGTACGATAAAAACAGGGATGGCAATGGGTAGCCATTTTGTCCATTGTGGGAATTTTGGCGTGTTAGACATAATATTTTTCATTATGTGTCCTGAGGGTCTGCTGATATTTCAGCTTGTTGTTAAAAAATCTTCTCAAAAATACTGTTTAAATTCAAAGCCTAAAGGCTTTTTTACATTCAAGAAATATATTTAAATACAGAATATAGCATTGTAACAATGTACTTCTGAAAGAAAAGCTGTTTTGCTATATTGATGTAAGAAATTGAAAATAAGTTATGGAATTGAAAATTAAGTCAGGAGTTTAAACATGAAGAAAAGTTTAACAATTTTTGCTTTGGCACTGAGTTGTATGGGGTGTGCGACCTCAACTTTAATGCGAGATACAGGGCGTAACTACGAAAAGACAGTACGTGAAACTCTGCTACAAGATACCGTCGTGGCATTTGCGCAACCTGCCAAGCCAATACGAGATATGCCGAATGATAATGTGGTCATTGTTGGTCAACAATATAGCTATGTACTGACAAACGGTGGGAAGAACTTTGTCACGGTATTAAGCCGTTTAAATCCTAAGAATATAAAGGTAAGTAGAGGACTAGACTTTTATTCTGAAAAAAATGATGGCACATTTACAGGGGTTTTAGAGCTGAGCTATGTGGCATTGAGAGAAGATATTAGCAAGAGCGATTTAAACTTCTTTATTGAAAATGATGCCAAAGAATGTAGTAGTTATAGTGATAAGCAAATGAACGCACAGCGCTTTTGTTTTGAAATTCCGCTCAGTGGTGTGACTTACCCGCAAGCAAAGAACTTAGATCGTCTAAACTCTAATCTCAAGCAGTTGAGCAAGCCGTATCACGTGTCGATCTATACCAATAAAAAAGAAATGGAACATACCAGTAGTCGCAATAACCCTGCCAAAAAGTTGGTATTGTTGCCATTTGCTGTGGCATTTGATGTGATCACGTCACCATTCCAAGCGGCAGCTGAGATTTTTGATTAACGGAAAACTAGATAGCTGAAAAAAGAAGCCTTGCAATTGCAAGGCTTCTTTATTTCTCCAATCAAGACTTTATCAATTAAGCCTGATCTTCTTTCTTCGGTTGTTCACGTAAGCGAATACCCAAGTCACGAAGTTGCGTTGATTCCACAGGCGCAGGCGCTTGAGTGAGTGGGCATTCCGCAGTCTTGGTTTTCGGGAATGCTATGACATCACGGATCGAAGATGCGCCAGTCATCAGCATGATCAAACGATCTAAACCAAATGCCAAACCACCGTGTGGCGGTGCGCCATAACGCAATGCATTGAGTAAGAAGCTGAATTTTTCTTCGGCTTCTTCTGCACCAATACCGAGTGCTTCGAAGATCGCTTGTTGCATTTCTAAGGTATAAATACGCATTGAACCACCACCAAGCTCTGTACCGTTCAATACCATATCATAGGCAACGGATAATGCTTCACCTGGATTGTTTTTCACTTCTTCAACGCTTGATTTAGGCAAGGTAAATGGGTGATGTACAGAGGTCCATTTGCCATCATCAGTTTCTTCAAACATTGGGAAATCAACGACCCAAAGTGGCGCCCATTCGCAAGTCGCAAGTTTCAAATCATGACCGATTTTCACACGAAGTGCGCCCATCGCATCATTCACGACTTTGGCTTTGTCTGCACCGAAGAATACGATGTCGCCATTTTCAGCGCCAACACGTTCTAGCAGTTGCATGACGATTGGTTCGATGAATTTCACGATTGGCGATTGTAAGCCTTCGATACCTTTTTCGATCTCGTTGACTTTGATATATGCCAAGCCTTTTGCACCGTAGATGCCAACAAACTTGGTGTATTCATCAATTGCACTACGAGGCAATGAGGCAGCACCAGGAACACGAAGCGCAGCAATACGACCTTTAGGGTCTTTGGCAGGCCCTGCAAAGACTTTGAATTCCACTTCTTGCATGAGGTCTGCAACATCGACCAATTTCAATGGAATACGCAGATCGGGCTTGTCTGAGGCATAATCACGCATTGCCTCACTGTACGGCATGCGTTGGAATTTATCAAATTTGATTCCCAATAATTCATCAAATAGTTTGACCGTCATGCCTTCCATCAAATCCATGATTTCATCATCAGATAAGAAAGAAGTTTCGACGTCGATTTGGGTAAATTCAGGCTGACGATCAGCACGTAAATCTTCATCACGGAAGCATTTTGCGATTTGGTAATAACGATCAATACCACCAACCATTAACAGTTGTTTAAACAATTGTGGTGATTGTGGCAATGCGTAGAAACTACCGTTTGATACACGACTTGGCACGAGATAGTCACGTGCGCCTTCTGGTGTAGCACGGGTCAAAATCGGCGTTTCAACATCTAAGAAACCATGGTCATCCAAATAGTTGCGGATCAAATTGGTGACTTTTGAGCGGAAACGTAAACGCTCCAACATTTCAGGACGACGGATGTCTAAGAAGCGATATTTTAAGCGGTGTTCTTCTGACACGCTAATGTTGTCGTCATTGAGTGGAAATGGTGGCGTTTCAGATGCTGCAAGGACTTCGATGTCTTTGCCCAATACTTCGATCTGACCGCTGACCATATTGGCATTTTCGGTGCCTTCGTAGCGACGACGCACACGACCTGTAATTTTTAATACGAACTCTGAGCGTGCTTTATCCGCAGTGGTAAATGCTTCTGGGGTGTCAGGGTCGATCACCACTTGCACTAGACCATCACGGTCACGCATGTCTAAGAAAATCACTCCACCGTGGTCACGGCGACGATGTACCCAACCGCATAATGTTACGGTTTGATCGATTTGCGCTTCTGTCAAAGAACCGCAGTAATGAGTTCGCATCATGTTATGTTTAAACCTATTTTCCAAACTATATTGGGTGTTGTGGCGCATACGTAAACAGCGTACCGCCTGTGAACTAGCGATTATGCCTATTTGTGTGCTTTGGCTCAAGTCGAGATTGTCTGAGTTGCCAAGAATTGCGGTAAATTTTCGGGATGGATTGCTGAGCGGATTGTTTTGGGTAAATTTTCAACAATTAAAGTCAACATAGATAAAAAGAAGTTGTGAAAATTAAATAATGTTATAACATAACAATAATTTTTAGAAATATCATTTTGGGGAATCATCATGCGTGTGGCATATACACCATTAAGTCTTGCGATATCAGCCATTTTGTTAAGTAGCATCGTTCATGCAGAAGTTGTTCAAGCGGACACTGCCGATACCGAAGCGACAGTTCAGAAATCACAAAAAGCGACAACGACAAAAGATGCAACTATAGACGGCACAGCGATAAAAGACACAGCGCCACAAGTGCATCAACTGCAAGTGATTACCGTGCAAGCCCATCCTTTAAGTCAAAGTGAAAATGATTTGGTACAAGCCAGTAATATCATTTAGAAAGAGCAACTCAGCCAAGGTGCGGCGACTTTGGGCGATGCGCTCAATGGTCAGTTGGGTATTCACAGTGATAACTTTGGCGCAGGGGCGAGTCGTCCTGTGATTCGTGGGCAAACTGCACCACGAGTCAAAGTCCTGACGGATTCATCCGAGGTGATGGATGCTTCGCAAATTTCGCCTGATCATGCCTCAACGGTCGATCCTGCATTGGCTCGAAAAATTGAAGTGCTTCGAGGTCCATCGACTTTACTCTATGGCGGTGGTGCGGTCGGTGGTGTGGTGAATGTTCTCGATGAAAAAATTCCAACGCAAATGCCTGATGGCGCTGTCGATGGTGAAGTGCATTTGCGAGGGAATACCGTAGCCAATGAAAAACTCGGTGCAGCAGGCATCACAGTCGGTTTGGGTGAGCAATTTGCCTTGCGTTTAGAAGGGGATAAGCGAGAGGCGGACGACTTTGCAGTTTCAGGCTATACGCATGATGGCGAAAAAGAAAAGCGTGTCGATGGCACGTGGAATGAAGGGGAAAATGTGTCCATCGGCTTGTCTTGGATTGGTGATAGAGGTTATGCGGGGGTTGCCTATAGCGAACGCAAAGACCAATATGCTTTGCCTGGACACAGCCATGAATATGAAAGCTGTCATCCGCATGGTACGCATTTACACTGTGGCTCACATGATGATCACGATCATGAAGAAGCACCGTGGGTTGATCTGAAATCGAAACGAGTTGATTTTCGTGCCGAATATCAGCAACCTTTTGCAGGGATTGAAACTTTACGTGCACGAGCAGGTTACACTGATTATCAACATGACGAAATTGATGAGGGTACAGTCAGTACAACCTTTAAAAATAAAGGCTTTGATGGACGTTTAGAATTTGTACATGTGCCACTTGCAGGTTGGGAAGGTGTGTTTGGCGCACAATATAGCAATTCAGAATTCCAAGCGCTCGGTGCAGAGGCATTTTTGCCTAAAACCACCACCGAAAATTTAGCAGGATTTTTAATTGAGCATTATCAATGGAATGATGTGCATTTCGAAGTCGGCGCACGTGTAGAACAACAGCAGATCGACGCTACCGAAAGTGGTTTAAAAGATTATGAGGATACTGCGTATTCAACTTCGGCATCGGCAAAATGGCAATTCGCCCCTGAATATGCCGCAAGCATTGCCTATAGCTATGGCGAACGCATGCCAAATGCACAAGAGCTCTATGCTAATGGCGTTCATCTTGCCACCAATACTTATGAAATTGGCAACCAAGATTTAGGTAAGGAAAAATCGCACAATATCGAGATTGGTTTGAGTAAAGATGCGGGGGATCTCGGTTTTGCCTTGAATGCGTTTTATAACCAAGTCGATGACTATATTTATGCCAATACTTTAGATCGCTATGAGAATTTCCGTTTGGTCGAGTATCAACAACGTGATGCAGACTTTATTGGTGCGGAAGGGCAGATCAGCTATCAATTTAGCCCACTTTATCGAGGCAAGGTTTTCGCCGATCACGTCCAAGCCCAGTTTAATGATAATTCAGATTTGCCACGCATTCCTGCAACACGTGCAGGTATACGTTTTGATGCCGATTTCTCTCAACAATTTGGGGATGGCATTCATGGTGGCTTAGAGTATATTTACGGTTTCGAGCAAGATCGTATCGCCGACTTTGAAGAAAAAACCTCAGATTATCGTTTGGTCAATCTAGACATCAGTTATGAGCAACAGCTAAGTGATTCGTGGTCTTATCAAATCTATTTAAAAGCCAATAACTTGTTCGATCAAACCTATTATAACCACGCTTCTTATCTGTCGAGTATTCCACAGCAGGGGCGTAATTTTACCTCAGGGATTCGCTTCCGTTTTTAATTCAGTTCGCTATTTCTTTTGTGAAACTATTCGTTTAGAAAATGCTTCAAACATCACGTTTGAAGCATTTTTGCTTTAGACTTTAAAGCATCGAAAATGGAATCTCTGAAATGTCCACACCGCTTCCGAAATTGTCTTATCAATGGATTGAATCACCTGTCGGGCAGCTCAAGCTGATTGCCAATGACTGTGCACTGGTCGCAGTATTGTGGGAAGCGGATAAACCTAATCGAGTGTTGCTTGGCGACATGCAACATGACCCAAATCATCCGATCTTAAAACTCACAGCACAACAATTACACGAATATTTTCACGGTGAGCGTAAACAATTTGATGTGCCACTAGAGTTTTATGGTACAGATTTTCAGAAATCCGTCTGGGCAGAATTACTAAAAATTCCCTTTGGAGAAACACGTAGTTATTTACAGATTGCACAGTCGCTAAATAATCCGAAAGCAGTGCGTGCCGTTGGCGCTGCCAATGGTAAAAATCCCATCTCGATCATTGCGCCGTGTCATCGAGTGATTGGTGCAAATGGCAGTCTGACAGGATTTGCAGGTGGACTAGGCAATAAGCAAAAGTTATTGTCATTAGAGCAATCTCAGCAGAGTTTGTTCTAAATATTTACTTTGGTGTATCCACGCTAACCGTCATAAAAAGTGCCTTGGTATAATGTAGCAGTGTCTGATCACCCGCCTGTCCATGACCTGGAATCACGATTTTTGCATTCGGATAGGTTTTCATCACTTGATCAATAGTCGTTGACCACGCCTTGACATTGGCATCGTCCAAATTACCTTTTTTCGCATCCAACTCTTTGACAAGACAACCACCAAACAAAACATTTTCTGCAGGATAATACGCTACGACATTATCTTTGGTATGACCTTCACCTAAAAACTTCACTTCGACATAGCTATCACCGACATCAATGCGTAGACTATTTTCAAAACCAAATTTTGGCAGGGCAGGATATTTGCCTTGTGCCAGTTCAAGGGTTTTAAGTGAGGTAATGGTTGGAATGTTTTTTTGCTGAAAAGCAGAAGTTCCGCCCAAAGTATCTTCATGAAAATGTGTACTGACCACAGCATTGATTTTTGCTTTTGTGGTTTTTTCAATCCAACTGATTAATTCATATGAAGCTTTATCATCCACAGGTGTATCGACCACAACCGCTTCATTATTGTTAATCACCACCATGCCATTTGATGGGACTTTTCCCCACGTTTCAGACTTAAAATAAGAGGTATGCTGATAGACATTCGGCGCAAGCTTGGTAATCACTAAATCTTCAGATTGATAGATTGGCTTAACTTGGTTCTCTACAGCGACGCTTTTGTGCGAATTGTCTGCATGCGCCACATGTGTTGCCACTGCGAGTTGCAGGCTACTTGCTAGAATTAAAGCGGTTTTTAACGACATTTTCATGATCAATTTTTCGAGAATATTCCATTGATCAACATCATAACCAAGCACACAAAGTCAGGTCGTTAGCGTTTTGTAATTCTTTTAAAGTTCATAGGACTTACACATTGATAAATTTATCACCATATAAATCAATAGCTTACACCAATAAATTGCGATTAAATTTTAATCAGCAATCTTTGTGTAACCAATTGATTTTTATATAAACTTAAAAAGATAGTGCGTAAGTCCTAGTTCAATTTGATGATCAAACATTTTTGCGAAATATCACTGCAAAAATTACAGTTCATCTTTTAATTTCTTTTGAAAGTTTTGCACGGATTTTACATATTTTCGCACTTTCCAGCGTGTCCAAAAGCTTCGTTCATAGCCTGCGGGTCCGACGTTGTAATATGCAATCGCCTTTTTCCAACTGCCTGCTTTGTCATGATAATCTGCCAAAATATAACTACCACAGAGTACATTGGTGCGCTCATCATAGAGATTGCTCCCACAAATCGCCCGCCAATAGCTTGGAATGACTTGCATTAAACCGACTGCACCACTTGGTGAGCGCGCATTGCTCCGATAGTTGGATTCTTGTTGGATGATTGCCGCAATTAAAATTGGATCAACATCGTGCTTTTCTGAACCCTCGATAATATAAGGTGAAATGCGCTGTGCCGTACTGGAGTTGATGGCATAGGCACGCTGAATGCCTTGTGCTAATTTTTGACTTTTTTGTTGTGCATTGCCACGAAGCGTACTACACCCTGTGGCAAAAATTGCGATCAAACTGACAATAAAAAAAACTTTAGAAATTGGTGAAAACATCATCTGCACAATAAAATAGATCAATCCATGTGTTGATTAACATAGCATAGATCAACGTATTTTTGAGCTTGAAAATTCATAAATTTAACCAAGCTCACGCAATTGTCGTCGTGCATGTTTCAACGCAGAACGTAAACCTTCCTCCAAAGTTGGATGATAATACGGACGATCAAGTATATCTTCTAATGTCACTTGCTCGGCAATCATCCATGACAACATATGAGCAAGATGTTCTGCGGAATCCATAAAGAGTTCCGCGCCCAATAGTCGCTGTGAAGATTTCTCAATATATACTTCAATACCGCCGTAATTTTTACCTAAAGTGCGAGCCCGCCCTTGATTCTCGAAAGACTGAAAACCTGTAATAAAGACAATATTTCGCTGTTCCAATTCCTTTTTCGACTGACCTGCAATCGCCATTTGCGGATTGCTAAACACAATTGCTAATGGCGATAATTTTGGTAGAGCTTCGACTTGAGGATAATTTAACGCATTTGAAACGACATGCTTGCCAGTGTAGGAGGCAATATGTTGAATAGGGTTTTTGCTAAACGCATCGCCGACCACGAACATTGGATAATCGCCAAGTTGCTTGGTATCGTCATGGATTGGCAGTTTTTTTACATCGGTAAAACTCGCATCGACTTTGTACAAATCTAAAGTGCTGAGTAAAGAGTTGCGACCAATTGCACTCAAGACATAATCTACCCGAATCGTTTGAGCTTGTCCTTGTTGATCTTGATAATCGATCACTACTTCATCACCATCACGTGACATTGAAGACGGAAGAGTTTCAAACAGGATACTTAGTTGTTGGCTGATGTGTGCTTGGGCAATATTTTGCAAATTGTCAGAAGACAGAATCCCAACATGGCGACTACGCGCAAATGTAGTGACTTCGACACCGAGATTGTGCATGGCTTGCGAGAGCTCAATGGCTATCGCACCACTACCAATCACCGCCAGTCGCTTAGGCAAATCGGGCAATTCGAAAATATCATCGGTGCTAATCAATCGATCGCCCAATGCTTTTTGATCTCCTTGATCAAAGCGTGGTGTCGACCCGACGGCTAGAATAAAAGCCTTGGCTTGTAATTGTTCACCATTCACTTCAATGGTATTGGCATTAATGAATTTGGCTTTCCCTGAAATTTTATGTTCAGGATTCCATGAGTCTACATCTCGAATCACCGAGCGAGTAAAACGATCACGAAGTGCCCGTAGGTGTGTCATGACTCGACTGGTATCGGCTTCGATTTGTAGATTTAGCCCGACTCGATCTGCATGATGAGCGTCGTGCAGTCGATTTGCAGTTGAAACCAAAATCTTACTCGGCATACAGCCGACACGAGCGCAGGTGGTATCCCACGCCCCGTCATTGATGATGCGTAAATTATGCGTGTATTTGCGGGCTTCTTTATAAGCGCTGATTCCCGCTGATCCTGCGCCGATAATGATGAGGTCGAGCATAAAAGTTAATCACTGAAGAGTATCACCTAGAGTTTTATCAGAGATATTGCGAGGTCGTTTATTAGAAATGTAACAACCGCACTCAAATGTGATTATTTACAATATTTTTTGTTTTTTTACGTAAAAACGTGTGATAGATTGTACTCTACAATAAGTTTGTATGTGCTTTCTAGATTGATGGATAATATCATGGAACAAAAAATGAAGAAGTTTGGGGTGAACTCTACGTTGTTATTAACTTCACTATCTCTAGTTGCTTGTGGTGGCGGTGGAAGTGAAGGTTATTACAATAATGAGGGCTCGAATAACAACACAGATAACAGTGGTAATGAGTCTGAAACCGACACATCCAAAGTTGCAGAATCGCTCACAGTGACTTTGCAAGACACGGAAGGCAATAGTATTCAACAGGCGCAAGACGCAACCAAAGTTCAGTTTGCAGTCAAAGTGTTGAATGCTGACAAAGGTGGTATTGCAGAACAAAATGTCGTATTAAATATCTCGGATACCGATGGTTTGGGTGTCACCAGCGCAGCCTCGAAAGTTGCCTCTGGTGCTGATGGTATTGCCATTTTTGAATTGGATATTCCTACGATTCAAGCAGACTCAGGTAAAGTTAACCTCACAGCGACTGTTGATGGTACAACGATTCAACAGGTCTACACATTAAATATTAAAAAAGCCAGTGTGATTGTTAGTGATTACAATTTAAGTGTGCCGCAAGGCTCTGTTTTAAACTTACCAAAAGGTACAGCTAATCTCACTGTACAAGTGACCGACAGTAAGGGTGGGGCAAAATCAGGGCAAACTGTAGAACTGACACTGCCTCAAGAGATGAATGGCAAATTTGTCATTTCTTCTGGTTCTGCAATTTCTACAGATGCTGAAGGCAAAGCAGTTTTTGCTATAACGGCTAATGCCAACTTAACGACAACAGAAATTGCTGATTTTGTAAATAGCTCACAACAACTCAGCTTTAAATTGATTGATGAAAATAATGCTGAGAAAACGGAAGCAGCTGCAATCACGTTTAAAGATATTTCTACAGTTGTAAATACTTTGGAAATTATTAAACCTGACGATGCGATTGTTGCCAAAGGTGGTCAGCAAACAATCAAAGTTTATGCAAAAAATAGTAATGGCGACTTTGTAGCCAACAAAAAAGTCCAATTAAGAACGAATAGTGCGGGTTATGGCGTTAAATTAGATAGTGCAGAGAAGCAAACCAATGCGCAAGGTTATGCAGAATTTACTTTAAAGAGTGATTCTGATTATCCAATCGCATTATCTCAACGAGGGATTTTGTTGACTGCAAATTATGTTGATGGTAATGAGCAGATTAGTGGTAATGCCACAGTACAAGTCGTGACCAGTGATGATACTGTAGATGATCAAGAGCTTGTACAGCGTCTTGAGATTGCATCATCATACAAAGTCAATGCAAATGCTGACTCAGTTACAATCTCTGTGAAAGGTGTCAACTTTAAAGGTGTCGGTGCGAGTCAAGGTAAGCTGACTCTTGCGTTGAATGATGCTGCAACAGCAAACGGTGTAACTTTTGCTGGTAGTGCGACGCAAGACTTTGCGAAAGCGACAAATGGTGTTTTAACTTATACATTAAAAACCAATGCGAAAACGCCTGCTGCTGTCGAGGCACTTGTTGATGCTGGTATTGAAGCAACATTTACTACTGATAATGGTGAAGAAGAAACCATTAAAATTACAGTTGCTGATGAAGAGGTATCCAGTGAAGCTGTACAGTATCTAATGATTGACCCAATCAATGAGAGCTTTGATCCAACCCAAGACCAAGAGATTGAGTTGAAAGTTAAAGCTGTTGGTGATCAAGGCAGTGCGCTTGTTGGGGAAAAGGTATCTATCCGTACAGCATTATCTGCATCACAATTGACGACATTGAACTTAAGCTTGGAAGGACAATCTGAAAAGTTAACCGATGTGAATGGTTATGCAACATTCAAATATCAGTATAAATATAATAAGTCGAGTGCTCAGCAGGAGTTGGCTAAAAACGGCGTGACATTTACCACCACGGCGTTATCTAGTGCGAAAACACAATCGATTAAGGCAAATTTCCAAACTCCAGTCGACACATCAAAAGTCGTGTTGGATTATTTCGCTGTCGATACCGAAGGTACAGCAGTGATTGCCTTGAACACTGAAAAAGAAATTTTGGTGAAAGTGAAAGCCATGGGTGTAGATGGCAAGGTGCTACAAGGTCAAGATATCGCTATTGGTATTGATGATACTGCGATTGCAAATGGGATTTCTTATGCCTCTGCCACCAATATCGCCTCAAATGCGCAAGGTGAAGTCACGTTCAAGCTCTCTGTTAAAGCGAGAAATGAGTCTGAGTTAAATGCATTATTAGAAAATGGTGTCACCGTAGCGGTTGTTTCAAATCGAGCTGATGGTAGTAAGTATTCTGCAACACGTAAAATTGAGTTAACTTCTACTGGCACGTCTACAGGTACAGAAGAAAGTAAAGTTGATTATTTACTTGCTGATCCATTATTAACTGCTTTTGATTACACAACTGATCAAACAATTTCTGTACGCTTCAAAGCATTAGATGCAAATGGTAGTCCGCTTGCCAATGAGGCAGTCACAATTAAGCCGACTTTAACCAATCAGCAACTGGCTGATTTAAATCTCAGTCTTGTCAATAGTGCGACCCAAACTACTGATGCACAGGGCTATGTCACGTTTACTTATAGCTATAAGTATGCGAATACGACGACACAAGAAACACTCGCTAAGCGTGGTGTGACCTTGGTAGCAAAATCAGCAAATGGCAATGAGCGTAGCTTAAAACTCAACTTCAAAGCACCAACGGCAGTGAATGTGGTTGATCTTGATTACTTTACTGTCAATACGGCTGGTCAGGCACAGATTAAATCAGGTGATGACAGCACAATCTCAGTGAAAGTACTCGCTAAAGGAACTGATGGTAAAGTCTTAGCCAATCAGAAGATTTCTATTGGTATTGATGATACGGCGATCCAAAATGGCATTTCATACGATTCCGCAACGACGTTAACCACTGATGCAGGTGGTAATGTTGAGTTTAAACTCACAGCTTCACCTGAAAACCAAAAAGAATTAGACAACCTGATCGCTAATGGGTTGACGGTATCTGTCAAGGCGATTCGTCCAGACGGCAGCGAATATACAGCACTGCGTACCATTGAATTGGTTGAAAAAACCGAACAGCAACAAAGTCTTGTTGACTATTTGATTGTTGATCCAATCTCTGTATTTGACTATACCAAAGATCAAACCATCACTGTAAAAGTCAAGGCTTTGGGTGAAGATGGTGGTGTACTTGCCAATGAGCAATTGAGCATTGCCTCAACTTTATCGAGTGAAGATTTAACCAAGCTGAATCTCAGTTTAAACGGCGCAGCAGACAGTTATACCGATGCAGAAGGTTATGCATCTTTTGAGTTTTCATATAAATATGATGCTGCTTCTACAGTGCAAAAAGATATTGCACTGGCAGGTGTGCCATTAACGATTACTGCAACGAATGGTAAGGAGCAGGTTGCAACAATTAACTTTGCTTCTGCGACAAGCAATACCTTGGATTATCTCGTGCTGGATATGATCGGTTCGGCAACTGTAGATACTAATACTGATACGCCAGTTGCAGTGAAAGTCACTGCGACAGATACCAATGGTGAGCTGTTGGTAGGTCAGAAAGTAGAGATCGAAGTGGCAACAGTCAATGGTGTCAATCTCACGACCCCATCATCATTGATCACACTTGCGGATGATAGTGATACTGCTGAAGAAAATGAGGCTGGCACGGCAACTTTTGGTTTGAATATTAATCCGAAGAATGCAGAAGAGCTTGAAGCATTAGTCACTGATGGTGTGGTGGTCACTGTAAAATCAACACTTGCTGATGGTTCGGTACGTCAGTCTGTGCGTAAGCTCGAAGTGCAAAAATTTGAAGCACCAACTGTATCTAAAGTGGATAGCTTGTTAATTGATCCGATTTTAACAGCATTTGACTATACGCAAGATCATAGCATTACAGTGAAAGTGAAAGCACTGGATGAAAATGGTGGCGCACTGGCAAATGAAAAAGTTGATATCACGACCAATGTACAAGATAAGTTGGCGGATTTAAATTTCAGCCTAACTGGTGCTTCTTCGCAAATGACTGATGCGTCTGGTTATGCAACATTTGTATATGAATACAAGTATTCTGGCGAAGCGATACAGCGTGATATTTTAGACGGTGTTGAAATTACTGCAGAAGCAAATGGCACGTCGCAAACCTTGAATTTGAATTTTAAAGCTTCTCAAGCTTCAGAAAGTTTGGATTATATTCGCCTTGATACCACGACTGGCTCAGTGACAGTTCAGAAAGATGTCGAAACGGGTATTAATTTAACCCTGACAGCTTTCAATATTGGCGGTCAAGCACTTGAAGGTCAAGGTGTAAGTATCAGTATTGATGATGTGGCAGGTGAAAATGGCTTCTACCTTGATGGGGTAAATCAAGAAACTATCACTCAAACAACGGATACCAATGGTAATATTACCTTCAGATTAACGGGTACGCCTCGTAATGATTTAGAAGTTCAAAACTTATTAGAGCAAGGTTATGTGCAGTTGAATATCACTGCAACACGTGCTGATGGTTCAACTTACACCGCTTTGCGTCGTGTACAGTTAAATGCGTATTCTGAAGAGGCGGTATCGAAAGTTGCACAGTTGAACATTGATCCAATCAATCAAAGTTTTGATTATACTCAAGACCAAACAGTTCTAGTTAAGGTCAAAGCGCTTGATGCAACTGGTGGTGTACTTGCTAATGAAAAAATCGCAGTGAATGCGGCTGATTTTGTTAAATACAACTTTACTTTAGCAAATCCTTCAGAACAATTTACAGATGCAGATGGCTATGCAACTTTTACTTTCAGCTATAAGTATGATGCTAAAAATACTGAACAGCCGACTTTGGTTGGTGACTCCATACGAGTGATTGCTACAGCGAATAAAAGTACTGTTTCACAAGGTGTAGATGTTAACTTTGCTGCGCCAATTGTTAGCCAAGTATTAGATTATTTGAGTTTGAGTTCATCAAGTTATGCTGAAATCATTGCTACAAATGACACTAAAACGATCACAATTACTGTAGATGCGAAAGATACAGATGGTAACGACTTGGCTGGTCAGGCGGTTTCAATTGGTTTAAATGAAGCTTCTCTTAGCAATGGTGTGAGCTTAATTACGCCGAGCACGATCGTTACCAACGCAAATGGTCAAGTGACTTTCCAGATTCAGGTCGATCCGAAAACTGCTTCTGAGCTTGAAAATCTTGATGCAAATGATTTGACTGTTTCAGTCGTAGCCAATCGTCCTGACGGTTCACAGTATACTGCTGTTCGTAAGATTGAGCTTGCAAAACAAAGCGTGGTTTATGCTGATCTTGCAGGTTTAGATATTAGCTATTCACAAACAACGATCTCTACACTCGGGGGGGAAACCCGTGTCAAAGTCGTTGCGAAAGATGCCAGTGGTAATGTCATTGCAAACACACCTTTAGAAATTGCACTGTCATCTTTAACTTCTAGTCGTGCATCGCTCAGTGATGAACCTGTCACAACGAATAGTAAAGGTGAGGCTGAATTCACCGTGACAGTGTCTGAAGGTGAGTATGATCAAAGTTTGATTAAAAATGGCATTACCTTTGCTGTGGTGGGCACAAACCTAAATAATGGTGACCGTCTGCAACAAACTGGTAATATTACTGTCACTGTACCAGCCAATGCTTTGAATCCACGCTTAACAGCAGATACTAAGGTTGTTCGAGCAGGTGAAACTGTTCAAGTTTTTGCTGCAGTTAAGGATGAGCTGGGCATCAACAAAGGTGGCACACCAATGCGTCTAGCCTTAGATGATACTTCTAAGGCTTTGGGTATTACCTTAAGTAATGACACTGTGATGGTTTCGGATAGCCAAAATGTTGCAGTAGATTTGGTCATTCCAAAAGGCATTACTACGGCACAACTTAGTCAAATTACGGTTTCTGGCTCTATTGTGAATCCAAACGGAACAACTGTGCCAACGACATTGGTGTTTACTGTTGAAGATGCAGTGAATCCATATCATCTCAGTATAGATAGCAACCGTGTATCATTGAGCTCAGACGGTGATACCGCACTTGTGACTGTGAAGTTGCTCGATGCGAATGAAGGTGGCGTCGCGAATCAAACAGTTAATTTGGCTATTAACGATCCACGGAGTTCAACCAGTATTAATGGTGCTTCTGAATTGACTACCAATGAATTTGGTGAAGCTGTATTTGAAGTGTCCATGAAAAAATTGACAGGGACGCTGACTGCACCGATCGCTCCAATTACCGTTACAGCGAAGCAAACCACAGCAAATGGAGCGACAACAACACAGACTTCGCAAATTCAAGTACATACACCTACAGCGCTTGCACCACAGCTTGATCTTAAAATTAAGGCATCGAAAGATAAATTAAATGTTCGTGGCGATGCTGTAGAGGTTTCTGTTTTAGTCACAGATATGGATGGCTCTAGCCAAGCTGGAAAAGCGGTAACCTTAACTATTCCGCAATATCGTGACAATGGCGCATATATTCGTGGGGCATCAACACTTGAAAGTGATGAAAATGGCTGGGTGAAATTTACGGTTGTGCTTGATGAGGCATTGCAAACAGCAGGCTATGATTTTGTGAATCAAGATTTGACTGTCCAAGCAGTTGTTAAGGATGATCAAAATACCGAACGTCGTCAATCTTTTGTGATGGATGTCGTACCTTCTGAGGTGCCGAATGCCATTGGCTCGATTGCGGTCAGCTTGAATCCGACAACCACAGGATCGACTGATAATGGCGTGTATTACACCAAAGAAGGTTCTGTTCAAGTAGTTGATGTAGATGGCAAGCCGATTGCCAATCAAGATATTGTGATGGATATTCGACCAACGCGATATGTCGTTGGTAGTTGGATCTATGCAATTGCCAAAGATCCATGGGATAGAACACAAAACCCTGTGGAGCTTAAGGGTGAATTCCCATTTGAAGATTTGAAAGATTGGGTTGGACCAAATGCGGACTTTTTCCCTCTTTCGGGTATCACACCTAGCTTGAACCCAGTCCAGAATTTTGCAACGACTTGTACAATTGACAGTGCAACAACGACTTGGACAGCCAATGGTCAGGCATTACGTGTGGTCCGCTTCATTGGCGATAGTGATTCAAATCCATATACAGCATCATATCGTACGGATGAATTGGGTCGTTTTGACTTTAAAGTTGAATATCCTAAAGCCAATGCGCATTGGGTAACTGTGGAAATTGGAGCGAAGGCAAGCCTTGCACAAACCCCAATACGTGGTTATACAAGTTTCACACTAAGTGCAGTAAGCAGTGATTATGCTAGCGACGGTAGCTATGCGCCGAACCAAGTGAGTCCGTATACAACCTGTACAAACTAAAGAAAATGAGTTTAAAAAACAGCACCTCGGTGCTGTTTTTTTGTTGCAAAAATAAAAATCAAAGCCCCGCACCAACACTGACCGACGCAGTCGGGCGAACTTGCATTGACGAGCAGGCGGTAATACTCAAAAGACAACATAAAATTAATAAAGTTCTCATGATTCTGATCCAAATGAAAAGAACCATGATTCAAAATTTATGCATAAAAGAATAGCTAAAAGTCGTGTATATCTTGTAATGGATTATTATTAAAGGAAAATCGAACACGCTTAATCGTCAAGCAAATCCATTTGTTTTGCCAGTTGATACAGATTATTCGAGCGGTTTCCAGTACGACAGAACATCAAGATTGGTTTTGGTAGTTCATTATAGTGATTGGCAAAAGTACGTACATCCATCTCATCAATTTGCCCTGACACCACAGGCTGATAGACATAATCCAAACCGACTCCACGAGCTGCTTCTTCGATCTGTGCGCTGGTTGGTTGTTCTGCACCACCTTCCATGTCTGGGCGATTATTAATCACTGAACGAAATCCTTTCTCAACCACTTGAGGGATTTGTTCAACAGAGATTTGTCCTGCGAAGCCAACTGGATCTTGCATAGCTTGTGTCATATGTATCTCCTCAATCAATCTAAATATTTTATCAGTCGCCAATTGTGTTAAGTATAGGCAACTCGCTGGTTTAGACCCTATCATAGCATCTTTGTATTTTATTCCAGAGCTAAAAGAATGACAAAAATGTATGATTTCTTTGATTTAATCTTGTTGAGTTAAGCATAATTTTCAACGAGAAAACCTCGCTTAAAGGCGATCATCAAAGTTTGTGTTCAAGTTAAGCCTGATGGTGCAAACCACCAGTATGTATAAACAAAATCCGAGTTGATGCAGTGAAATGGTTTTGCTGTATCAACTGCCACAATTGATAAAAAGCTTTTCCTGTATAAATCGGCTCGAGTGGAAGCTGATATTTTTCACTGACATCTTCAACAAAGTTCAACAATCGCGCGTTATATTTGGCATAACCACCGAATGTTTCGTCAGGATAAATTTGCCAATTATTTTGAGTTGTCCATTTGCATACTTCATCATTTAAAAAATCACCTTTTAAAGCAGAAAATCCAATGATTTTTTGCTGTGGTGTCGATGCATTAATTAGCCCTGCAATGGTGCCACCTGTGCCGACTGCACAACAGATCACGTCAAAGTTTGCTCGATCAAAATCCGTTAAAATCTCCGCCGTACCTTTGATCGCTAAATCATTGGTTCCACCTTCGGGAATGATGTAGGTATTTGGATAGCGTTGTTGCAATTCGGCTAAAAATTCAGGTTTATTTTTCCGTCTATACTCTTGACGATTGACAAATTGAAATTGCATGCCAAGTTGAGATGTTTGTTCTAATATTGGATTCAACGCTTGATGTTGTAACTCTTCGCCTCGAATGATGCCAATGCTTTCAAACCCAAAAGCGTGCGCTGCCTGAGCAAGTGCGTAAATATGATTGGAGTATGCGCCGCCAAAACTCAGTAATTGTGTATAACCAAGCTTGCGTGCTTCAAGTAAGTTGTATTTGAGCTTGAAGAATTTATTGCCTGAAACGGTCGGGTGCACTAGATCAAGGCGTTTCACACTGAGTTGGATTTCACCTAAATCATCAAGGTGTTGATGGGGAATTTCTTTGAATTGTTCAAACATAGGAGAAATTCTTTTGCTTGGCTGAAAATCTTGCGACAATGGTACAAATTCTATCGTGAATCCATCTGCAATGAATAGCTCAATTGTCAATGTAACTCATCCGCTTTATGTCACCAGTGGAGAACCTGCGGGGATTGGTCCTGATATTTGTTTAGATTTGGCAAAACGTAAAGGCGCGCGTCCGATCGTGGTGCTTGCGGATAAAGCGCTATTGCAACAGCGAGCTCAGCAACTCGGTGTTGATGTCGAACTGATTGACTATGAAGGGCAAGATTGTGTGGCAGAGGATGGACAATTATTCGTGCATCATATCCCCGTCAATGTGCCTGTAGTGGCAGGACAACTCAATCCGAAAAATGCCGATTATGTGATTCGTCAGCTTGATTTTGCGGCAAATATGGCATTACAAGATCGCTGTGCAGGGATTGTCACTGCGCCAGTACAAAAGTCGGTGATTAATGAATCGGGCATTGTATTTAGCGGTCATACCGAATTTTTCCAAGAGAAAGCAGGTGTTGATCGTGTGGTGATGATGCTAGCAACCAAGTCGCTTCGAGTAGCATTGGTCACGACACATTTACCACTACGCCAAGTGGCGGACGCCATCACCACAGAACGTCTACAGCAAGTCATTGATATTCTAATTGCCGATTTACAGCTTAAGTTTCATATTGCAAATCCAAGAATACTAGTGTGTGGATTAAATCCGCATGCAGGTGAGGATGGTTATCTCGGCGATGAGGAAATTCGCATAATCAATCCTGTGCTGAAACGCTATCAAAAAAATGGCGTAAACATCAGCTTAGCCATGCCTGCCGATACCTTGTTTAATCCTGATCATTTAAAAAATGCCGATGCGGTACTGGCGATGTATCACGATCAAGGGCTTCCCGTGCTAAAATCACAAGGCTTTGGTGAAGCGGTCAATATCACTTTAGGCTTGCCGTTTATTCGCACCTCGGTCGATCATGGTACAGCGCTTGATTTGGCGGGTACGGGTCGTGCCAGTAGCTCCAGTCTGATGGTGGCGACCGATTTGGCATTGCAAATGGCAAGTGGCGATCAAAGTTGTTCTTCGGGTTGCGATTAAAGTTGTGATTCACCTCAGGCTCATCGTAAAGAAGCATACGAATAATTTAAATTAGTTAATACGAAGTTGGATAAGACATGTATCAAATCAATGCCCTCAATCCCAAGCAAGAAGGGCATCAAGCACGCAAACGCTTTGGGCAAAATTTTTTACATGATCAGCGGGTCATTGAAAAAATCGTGCGTGCGGTCAATCCACGTCATGATGATAATGTGGTGGAAATCGGTCCTGGACTCGCCGCACTGACATCGCCGTTAATTGGTGAAGTGGATCGTTTGACTGTGGTGGAGCTTGATCGAGATTTGGCAGCAGGCTTACCGAGTCGTGTGCCTTTTCCAGATCGCTTAAATATCATTGAAGCCGATGCACTTAAGTTTGATTTTGCGCAATTGGCGTCTGAAAAACCACTTCGCGTGGTGGGCAACTTACCGTATAACATTTCTACACCATTGCTCTTTCATCTCGTAGAACAAGGCGCAATGATTCAAGACATGCACTTTATGTTGCAAAAAGAAGTTGTCGAGCGGATTACAGCAGCGCCGAATAGTAAGACCTATGGTCGTCTTTCTGTCATGTTGCAGTATTATTGTAAGGCGACGTATTTGTTTGAAGTGCCTGCGGGTGCATTTAATCCACCGCCGAAAGTGACCAGTGCCGTGTTTTGCCTTGAGCCTTATGCAGATAAGCCGATTAAAGCGCAAAATGAAACCAATCTTTCGGCTTTGGTGGGGCATGTCTTTACTCAGCGTCGAAAAACCTTACGTAATAGCTTAAAAGGAAAACTGGATGATGACGGTTTTGCCAAAGCAGGTGTAGATCCGATGGCACGTCCTGAAACATTGAGCTTGGCGCAGTTTGTTGCACTGTCGGATGCGTGTATAGCCTTATTCTAAAATATGTCAATAGCTAGGGCATTTTAGAAAGTAGTTGTTGCCCTGAATTGTTAAAAATTGGTTAGTTGTAAAATGAAAATTGATATAACAGATTATCGCCATGTGTATGCGATTGGTGATTTGCAAGGCTGTTTTGCTGCACTCAAAGCATTGCTTAAAGAAATCCAATTTGACCCAAGCCAAGACTTTATTATTTTTACAGGTGATTTGGTTGCTCGTGGTGAGGACTCACTCTCTTGCTTACGCTTTGTAAAAAAACTTTATGATCAAAACGCTGCTGCAACGATTTTGGGTAATCATGATTTGACCTTGATTGCCACGGCACGAGGCATTAAAAAAATCAAAGAAAAAGATCGTACTCAAGATATTTTTGATGCAATGGATGGCAGCGACTTAATTGATTGGTTACGTCATCAGCCATTGTTTATTGAAACAGTTGATCATACTCCACAACTGGATGAGCCAAAACTTTCTGCGATTGTCCATGCAGGCATTCCACATATTTGGTCGATTGATCAAGTCATAGCGTATGCAAATGAAGTCGAGCAAGTCTTACAGGCAGATATCGCACGACTTGATGAGTTCCTCAAAGAAATGTATGGCAGTCAGCCGAATGTTTGGCATGATGATTTGTCAGATAATATTCGGCTTCGAGTCATTACCAATTATCTGACCCGCATGCGCCTGAGTGATGCGCAATCTGCGCTTGAGTTTGAATTTAAAGCGGGACTTGATGATGAGATGCCTGAAGGTTATCAACCGTGGTTCAACTTTAATGGTCAAGTTGAGCGAAGCCATCGTATTATCTTTGGGCATTGGGCGGCATTACAGGCGAAACCAATTCGTCAAAATGTTGTCGCAGTCGATGGTGGTTGTGTTTGGGGTGGGGAGTTGGTAGCGTTTAATTTGAAAAATGAGGAGCAGTTCAAAATATCCAATCCACTTTGACTGAATAGTTGAAAATAATAGCCTACCAAGGGATACGAAAGATTGGAAATTTGTATTAACTGTGATACAAAGAATGTAATAGCACAGTATTTTGTTGCACAAAATATAATTCAGATTCACTTGGGGTATTGAGCCAAATGGAAGAAAAACTTCAAAATTTAAAAGTGATGATTATCGACGATTCAAAGACAATTCGCCGTACTGCTGAAACCTTGCTACAACGAGAAGGATGCCAAGTTGTTAGTGCCGTAGATGGTTTTGATGCGCTTTCAAAAATCGTGGACTCTAATCCTGACATTATCTTTGTTGATATCATGATGCCTCGTCTTGATGGTTATCAAACCTGTGCCTTGATCAAAAACAATCAAAATTATCAAAATGTGCCAGTAATTATGCTGTCCAGTAAAGATGGTTTGTTTGATCAGGCGAAAGGAAAAATTGTTGGCTCGGAGCAGTATTTGACCAAGCCATTTAGTAAAGAAGAGTTGTTCGAAGCAATTAATAATCACGTCGCAGTGTAATACATTTGCGATTTAGTCGAGTAGGGTTTGAGTAATGGCACGCATCTTAATTATTGATGATTCACCGACCGAAACATTCCGTTTTAAGGAAATTTTGGAAAAGAATGGTTTTGAAACATTAGAGGCGAGTAATGGCGCTGATGGTGTTACGGTCGCTAAAGCAGAGCTACCTGATTTAATCCTGATGGATGTGGTCATGCCAGGTGTCAATGGTTTTCAGGCGACTCGTCAGATTACACGTGCTCCTGAAACACAGCATATTCCTGTGGTGATCGTGAGTACCAAAGATCAAGCGACAGATCGTCTATGGGGTAAGCGTCAAGGCGCAAAAGACTATTTGGTTAAACCAGTCGAAGAGAAGCAATTGATCGATGTGATTCATCAACACTTAAATACATAAAGTGAAAAATTATGGCAACCAAAGGATTTATCGAACTGCTAAGGCTGGCGGATCGGGGAAAGAAAAGACAAGTTAGTCAAATCAATCCCGAGCAGCGCTGGTCGGGTGTGGCGTTTGAAATGCTAGGCAAGTATTTTGTCGCACCGTTAGGTGATGTTGCTGAAGTGATTTATACACCAGAGTGGACACATGTGCCGCATACCCAGTCGTGGTCGTGCGGTATCGCCAATATTCGTGGACGTTTATTATCGATTTCGGATTTACCTGCTTTTGTTACAGATCAGTCTGCTGATACTGGGCGTGCGGGCAAGGTGATGTGTTTGACCCATCCTGAGCATTATTGTGGGGTGATGGTGGATCAGGTGTTTGGTATTCAGCATTTCAATACACAAAGTTATTTTAAAAAGTCAGAAGATCTAAAGGGTGAGCTTGATCAATTTTGCCAAGGTTATTTTATGGATAAAAATAAAGCTTGGCATGTGTTCATGTTGCGAGATCTTTTAAACAATCAGCGTTTTATGAATCCGTCATTATAAGCAAAAGCAATTGATGGACTATCGGGTGAAATAGGGGAGAGCTTGTATGGGCTTGTGGCGAGGAAAGAAAAGTAAACCATCAAAAGGAAGTAATGCGGCTTCTTTGCGATTTAAGAGTGAACTTGACCGTGTGGCAGGGTTCTTTGGTGAGGATCGACAGAAGTCTATTCGCTACCTGACAGTGCTATTGATTTCTTTACTGTTTACGATCATTTTCTTTGTATGGGTCATGTGGACCAACCGAACGGAAACGCAATTAACGCGGAGTTTGGGTGAGTTGCAACTTTTATCTCAACAAATCTCACGTCAGTCTGCCGAAGCATCAGTACGTGGTGACCAAGAGATCGTCAATGAGTTGCAACAAAGTCGTACGAGCTTTGAAGAAGAACTTGATGTCGTCGTCGATAAACATAGCGATACAAAGACTGTTGAAAAACTAGTCAATGAGTGGTCGCAAGTCGATAATAATATTGAGCTCATCGTCGGTCAACAACAAACCATTAATCAACTGCAAGGTTTAGGTCTGCAGATTACTGAAGCCATTCCAGGGATTCAGTCTGAATACAACTTGCTTGTCGATGAGATGACACGCGGTGGTTATTCTGCATCGCAGGTTGCTTTGGCAAAAAACCAAGTCTATCTCTCTGAGCGTATTTTGCGTTCGATCAATGCGGTATTGACGGGTGATACCAACTCTGTTGAATATGCAGATAACTTCAATGCCGATACCTTGACCTTTGGTGAATATATCGATGGTCAGTTGAATGGTAGTGCTGAGTATGGTGTGGTACGTATTGCAGAAGCAGATATGCGTGACATCTTGGAAGGTATTAAGACTGAATATGATGAAGTATTGAAAGCGACTGCTGCGAAAGTATTGAATGATTCAGCAAAATTACTTGCTGTACGTCAAGCGACAACAACGATTTTCACCCAAACAGATAATGTCAATACACTGCTCGATGCGTTGTCAGATGGTGTAAAACCAGTTTGGCATAATTTCTTACCATTATTCTTGCTACTATCAGTTTTGGCATTGGCATTTGCAGTCTACAAACTTCTGCAACTTCGTAACCGTGCCGACCAAGCACGTGTAGAGAATCTGCAAGAAGAATACGATCGTAACCAGCACGCAATTCTACGATTGCTTGATGAAATCGCCGATTTGGCAGATGGTGACTTGCGTTCTTATGCAACGGTATCGGAAGACTTTACTGGTGCGATTGCCGACTCGATTAACTTTGCGATCGATCAGTTACGTGATCTCGTTTCTCGTATTAACAGTACTTCTGAGGAAGTGGCGAAATATACCCAAGAAACACAGCAGGTGACGATGCAACTTTCTGAAGCATCTGAGCATAACGCACAAGAGATTGCGGGTGCATCGACAGCGATTAACCAAATGGCAGCGTCGATTGACCAAGTATCTGCAAATGCTGCTGAGTCAGCAGAAGTTGCGAAGCGTTCGGTAAATATTGCAACCAATGGTGCAACGGTCGTAAACCGTACCATTCAGGGGATGGATACCATTCGTGAGCAGATTCAAGAAACCTCTAAACGTATTAAGCGTTTGGGTGAGTCTTCACAAGAGATTGGTAACATTGTCTCGCTGATTAACGATATTGCTGACCAAACCAACATTCTGGCATTGAACGCTGCGATTCAAGCGTCGATGGCAGGTGAAGCAGGTCGTGGTTTTGCGGTTGTAGCAGATGAGGTACAGCGTCTTGCAGAGCGTTCTGCTGCAGCGACCAAGCAGATTGAGTCACTGGTCAAAACCATTCAGGCGGATACCAACGAAGCGGTGTCTTCGATGGAATTGACCACGACAGAAGTTGTACGTGGTACCACGCTTGCTAAAGATGCGGGTGTTGCACTGGACGAGATTCAAACAGTATCGGGTGACTTGGCAACATTGATTCAAAGTATCTCGGAAGCAGCACGTGAACAGTCAACTTCTGCAGGTAATATCTCGCAAACGATGATTGTCGTACAAGATATTACCCATCAGACGTCAACGACAACCATGGATGCAGCACGTTCGGTGACCGAGTTGTCGCACATGGCAGAAGCGCTACGTGAGTCTGTAACTGACTTTAAGTTGCCAGAAAACGTATAAAAAAACATTGGATGCAATCTTCGGGTTGCATCCATCAGTGATGAAATTTTTCTAACACTTAAATGCTCGAACACAGCTTACTTATGGATAAATATTGAGCAATATTGGAAGCTCAACATTAAGGTCAAATTCGAGCATCTTGGGAATGTAAAGAAGCAAAGCTTATGAACGAAGTTTTAAAACAATTAATTAGTCATATTGAGCTTCCTGAGGATCACTTAAAAGATCAAGATCCTGATATTCGTGATATTTTTATTGAAGAAGTTGAAGAAATCTTAGAGTTTCAACAGCAAGCAATACCACAGTGGCTAGAGAACCCATCGGATCAAGATGTTCTGACGGACATTCGTCGCTCATTCCACACCTTAAAAGGTTCAGGAAGAATGGCTGGTGCAGTTCAGTCGGGTGAGATCGCTTGGGTGATCGAAGAAATGCTGAATCGTGTCATGTCTGGCGCTGTGGCGCTCACCCGTGATATTCAAGAGTTGGTCTATTCCGTTTCGACACTATATCAAGTACTGGTTGAAGATTTTAAATCGCTTGAACCGCATCAAGTGGAATTGCGCACATGGATCGTTGCGGCGCAAAAACTCAGAGATATGCAGGTCGTTGAAGGCGATCTGCGTTACACCATAGATTATCATCAAACCAAGCAGATTCCTGAAGATATACAAGGCGAAACACCGATCACAGAAGAAGAGGTGTCTTCTTCGGACGCTGATGTTGATACAGCATTGGTTGAAACTGAAACAGCTCAAGCTGAATTGACCAGCAGTTCAACTGAAAAGAGCATTGAAAGCCAAACTTTAGACATTTTTATTGAAGAAAGTACAGAGCATCTCGAAACGATTTCAAACTTCTTGCATTTAGATCAAGAGCCAACGGTTGATCAATTTAACCAGTTGATTCGAGCGGTACACACCATTCGAGGTAGCTCGGGCATGGTTGGTTTTGAAGAAGTATTCACTGCAAGTAGTAATGTTGAAAATGAATATAAAACGCTGAATCCTGAGCATTATTTAGACCATAAAGCCGAAGAGCAATTGCTTTCAGATTATTATGAGTATGTGCGTGCGTATATTGCTGCGCTAGAGTCGGCTCAAGACAAAGCGTTCTTAAGCAAATTAACAGCACAGTTTGAACATACTTGGCAAAACTACAAAGAAAATAGTGATTACCAAGAAGGCGAAGTGCGCAGTCAGGGTGTGGTTGCGCAATTACTTGAGCTTGATATTAACGACATGCTTGATGCTGAGTTTTCGTTCCAAGAGCAAACCAGTAAAGCAGGTGCAACCTATTTAAGCTTGCTTGATCAGCAGTCTGAGATTTTGATTGAAAACTGCCATGTGAAACAAACCGATGAATTGTGTCGTATAGCAAGTTTTTTACAGCGGATTTATCGTGGCTTGCTCAATCATCCGAATGCGATGGCAAATATTGCTCTCATTGATCAAGTACAAAGCTTACATCAATACTTAATTGATGCTTTTGATGGTATGGCGTCAGGTCAAAATATGGCATTGACCAATTTGATCGAAGAAGAGTTTGAACAAATCATCGAAGCGATTGAATCCGTTGACACGCAAACAGCTGAATCTTTGGCGACCTTAGAGCAACAACCTGCACAACCTTTGACTTCAGAGCAAGTTGAAGAAAATCGCAATTTTGATCTTGATCTATTGGATATCTTCTTAGAAGAGTCTGATGAGTTGGTTATTGGCATGGATCAAGACTTCAATACGTGGGAGCAGAATCCTCAAAATACACAGGTGCTGAATAATCTGTTTCGCTACTTGCATACGCTCAAGGGCGGTGCAAATATGATTCAAGCAACACATCTTGGTCAAATTGCACATGAGCTGGAAAGTATCTATGAGCGCATTGTCAAAGGACAGTTGCAACCCAATGCGCAAATGATGCAACGCATTCGTTATGCACAAGATGAAGTGGCTGTAAGTATTCAAAAACTACGTGATGAAGGTATTGATCAAGCTAATCCAAGCTTGATTGCAGAATTACGTGAAGTGGCATCAGGTGAGTTGCAAGATAATGCAGACGTCCAGTTAGAGGATATTGAAAGCGGATCAAGCACAGATGACATCGTTACGAGTCCGACTGACCTAACAGCTCAAGATGATGAGTCTAAGCAATTAGAGGCAATTGAATTCGCCGACAGTGAAGCTAATGACGTCGAATTCACAGAAACTGAGTTGGTAAAAGATACAAGTCCTGCGGATGCGCAACCTGCATTTGAACCAGTAGCGATTGACCTTGAAAATGCCAATCAAAACTTTGATCCTGACTTGCTCGATATCTTCTTAGAAGAGTCCGAAGAATTAGTCGTGAGCATGGATCAAGACTTTGCAGTTTGGGAAAATGAACCAAGCAATACCAAAGTCCTGAATAATCTATTCCGTTATTTGCATACACTCAAAGGTGGTGCAAATATGGTGCAGGCGACTAATTTGGGTGATATTGCCCATGAGCTTGAAACAATTTATGAGCGTGTGCTCAAAGGCACTTATCATCCTGATGCAAAAGCACTGCAACTCATTCGTTATGCACAGGACGATATCGCAACTCGCTTACAGCAGCTGAAAGATCAAAGTATTGATGTTGCGAATCCAAGCTTAATTGCTGAATTGCAGGCAATGACTGGTCAGGTTTCTACAAGTGAAAGTTCTACAAGTCAGACGTCGACACACAGTACACCTGAGTTAGAAGTTGATTCTACTGAAAGCAGTCAAATTGAAACTGAGCAAGTTAAAAATGAACAAGCTGAAGCAGAGCAAACATCGACAATTGCTTTTAAAGAAGAAATTCTTGATGAGGCTCATCGAGAAGTTGAAGCACTTTCATCTGAAAGTCAATCATTAGGTCAGTCTTCGGATATTCAACCTGCGATTTTGACTGAAGCGATCGCCAGTGGTGATGAGGCGCAAGTTGTTATTGTTGAGACCTATCTTGAAGAAGCGGAAGAACTGCTTGCAGAAGCGAAAAAAATCTTTGATCAATGGAAAGCTGATCGTGGCAACCGTAGTTTATTATTGAGCTTACAACGGAGTTACCATACGTTAAAAGGCAATTCACGCATCGTCAATCAGCAAGATGTTGGTAAGATTGCCTATCAACTTGAGGTCTTGTTTGAACAGTTTGCATTCCATCAGTTCACTTCTGAACGTTATGATGACTTGATTCAAAAGTCGTATCATTGGCTTGGCAATGCGATTTATCACAATCAAACTGATGGGCTTGATCAGCTTCAAGCACGCCTACAAAAAGTCGTGTATGACGATAGTGTAGTCGCAGACGATGCTTCAGATGCTGAAGTGATTGATTTTGCAGATTATCAAGAAAATGTCGTGGTGCAGGGAGATGGTTCGACGCCACCTGCAATGTATGCGCAGGCTGAAAACATTAAAGATCAAAGTGCGCAAGAGTTGATTCGTGTGTCAGCTGATTTAGTCGAAAAAATGATCGACTTATCTGGTGAAAGTGCAATTAACCGTTCACGTATTGAGCTTGATCTTGGGCAGATGAATCACACGTTGTCTGAGATGGAGCTTGCGATCATTCGTCTAGCGGATCAGCTTCGTCGTATGGATGGTGAGCTTGAGTCACAGATTATCGCAAAGCATGAAGTAGAAGGGCAACGCTATGCGGACTTTGACCCACTTGAGATGGATCAATATTCATCACTGAATCAACTGTCCAAATCACTTGCCGAGTCTGCATCGGATTTGATCGACTTTAAAACGACGCTGGCAGATAAAATCCGTGACACAGAAAGTTTGCTACTTCAGCAATCACGTTTGCAAAATGAATTACAACAAAACTTGATGGGTACACGTCTAGTACCATTTACACGCCTAGTACCACGTCTTCAACGGTTGGTCCGTCAGGTATCAACACAGTTGAATCGTCCAGTTGATTTTAATATCGAGAATACCGAAGGCGAGCTCGATCGTAATATTCTAGAACGCCTAGTTTCACCACTTGAGCATATGCTTCGTAACGCAATTGACCATGGTATTGAAGATCAAGAACATCGTGCGCAAGCTGGGAAATCTGCCACAGGTCGTATTAATCTGAACATTGCACGTGAAGGCAACGATATTCTCGTGATCTTCTCTGATGATGGTAAAGGGATTGATGTCGATGCCGTGAAAACTAAAGCGACCAATAATGGGTTGATTACTGCGGATATGCAAGTCAGTGATGAAGATGTGATGCAGTACATCTTCCATCCAGGTCTGAGTACAGCACAACAAGTCACGCAGATATCAGGGCGTGGCGTTGGTCTAGATGTGGTACAAAATGAGATTAAATCACTTGGTGGTCATGTCAGTGTCAAATCAACCCTAGGTGAGGGTACTGAATTTACCATTCGAGTACCAACCTCTGTGGCGGTAAGTGATGCCTTGATGGTACGTGTTGGTGATCAGCAGTTTGCATTACCACTTGCACAGATCGAACGTATTGTCCGTGTATCGCCAGTTGCATTGTCTGAATATTACGATAGTAACAAAGAAACCTTTGAACTTGATCGTCAGCAGATTCGTCTACGCTATGTGGGTGAGTTTGTGACTGGGCAAGCAAAACCGATGTTTAGCAATATGGGTTCATCCGTTCCTGTGATTATTTTTAATAGTGCAGGTCGCTCTGTGGCACTCCAAGTCGATCAGTTGGTTGGTTCTCGTGCGCAGGTTGTGATCAAACCAATTGGTCAACAGCTATCATCGGTAGGTTATGTCGGTGGCGCAACGATTCTGGCAAATGGTAAGGTGAGCTTAATTCTTGACGGTCAAACCATTGCCCGCCGAGTATTGACCACAGCCCGTGCACATCAAGTCGAGCAAGCGACGACATCAAGTACATCTCAGCGCACGACACGTAAGACTGTCATGGTGGTCGATGACTCCGTCACTGTGCGTAAAGTCACCACGCGTTTGCTTGAGCGTCATGGCTATGAAGTGATCACTGCCAATGATGGTGTGGATGCAATTGAAAAATTAGAGCAAGGTATTCCAGACTTGATGCTCCTAGATATCGAGATGCCTCGTATGGATGGTTTTGAGGTGGCAACGTATGTTCGTCATGACTCAAACTTCAAAGCACTACCGATTATCATGATTACTTCACGGACAGGTGAAAAGCATCGTGAACATGCCTTTAGCCTCGGTGTGAATGAATATATGGGTAAACCATTCCAAGAAGCTGACCTTGTGTCGAATATTCAAAAAGTGTTGGCAAAAACTAAAGCCAATGCGAAATCGTAAATATATGACGGAAATAAATCATGGCTAATAACACACAAAATAGCACAATTGATCTGTCACAAGAGCAGATACAAAGTCTAATCACGACGTCAACAGGGTTTTTAGATGTTTATGAAATCCCTGTACATGGTGATGTGCCGATTCTGATTCCACAAAATATGATTTTGTCAGCGATGAGTGTCAAAGCCAATGAAAAGCAAGTGGAATGGCATGATAAGCAGCTGCCGACCTATGCCGTGCATCAGCCTGACCTTTCAGAAGTGACGGCTTTAGTTGTTGAGGGTGAGCAGGAAGCGACACGTTTTGCATTGCTATGCGATAATATGCCGAACAGCTTGCGGTTGCGTATTTCAGAAGTTGTCGATGTTGATAAAAAGACACCAGCTCGAACCTATCAATATGTGCGAGTCAATGGTGTAGATTATCAAGTACCCAACCTACGTGCGATTCAACAGCAAGTTTTCAATTAAAAACGGATTTTGATCTATAAAAAAACGAGAGCTATGGCTCTCGTTTTTGGTTCTACACTATTTAATTTTCTGAGGAATTAAGCAAGCAACTCAATCAGCATTTGCTCATAAATCTCAGCAAGTGGCTCAAGATCATCAACATTCACATGCTCATTAATTTGGTGAATTGTTGCATTGAGCACACCAAGCTCGATCACCTGAGCACCAGTTGGCGCAATGAAGCGACCATCGGATGTGCCACCACTGGTCGAAAGTGTCGTTTCATCACCTGTCACTTTTTTAATACTTGTCTTTGCTGCATTAACGAGCTCGCCAACAGGCGTTAAGAACGGTAAACCAGACAGCGTCCAATCAATTGTGTAGTTCAGATTTTCATGGTCTAAAATCGCCTGCACACGTTGCTTTAATTCTTCAGCCGTGACTTCAGTAGAAAAGCGGAAATTAAAAGTCACTGTCAAAATATCAGGAATGACATTGGTTGCACCTGTACCTGCTTGAATATTTGAGATTTGAAAACTGGTCGCAGGGAAATATTCATTACCTTGATCCCAAATCGTTTTGCACAATTGATCAATGGCTTGTGTGGCAAGATGAATTGGGTTTTGAGCAAGATGCGGATAAGCAACGTGACCTTGTTTGCCTTGTACTTTTAGCACACCGTTGAGTGAGCCACGGCGACCATTTTTGATGATATCGCCAAGCTTTGATGTGCTAGACGGTTCGCCAACTAAGCACCAATCAATTTTTTCCTGACGAGCCTCTAAAGTTTCGATGACTTTAACTGTGCCATTAATTGACGGCCCTTCTTCATCTGAGGTGATGAGATAAGCAATTGAGCCTTTGTGATTTGGATATTTCTCCACAAAGCGTTCAGTGGCAACAACCATTGCCGCAATCGCTGTTTTCATGTCGGCACTACCACGACCGTAGAGTTTGCCATCACGGATTTCAGGAGCAAATGGTGCAGAATCCCAGGCATTTTGATCACCTGTTGGGACGACATCAGTATGTCCTGCAAAGCAAAACAGTGGCGCCTCAGTGCCTTTACGTGCCCAAAGATTTTCGACATCTTCAAAAGGCATTTGTTCAATCTGAAAGCCAACTTTGGCAAGTCGCTCGGCAATGATCTGCTGACAATTGTGATCAATTGGCGTGACAGAAGGTTGTTTTAATAATTCAAGACTGAGATCGAGAGTAGCAGAGGACATAAAAGCGACTTAATGATTTAAGAAATTTGCAGAGCAGTATAGCAAAAATCATTAATATTCGGCGCAATAAAAACGCCCAAATGGGCGCTTTAAGATGCAAGATTAGTGTCTGAATCGTAATTCAAACATCAATCATCAGAACTGATGATTACATACGCTTTTGTGTATCATGTGCTGCGTCAGATACCGCATGACCAGCTTTAGATACGTCTTGACCTGCACCTTTAATGGTATTACATCCAGTAAATACAATAACTGAAGCGATTGCCAAAGTAGTTAACAAAGTCTTCATAGTTCCTCTCCGAGAAAAATTTTTATGCTTTAAAATTAGTCATTCGACTAATTAATAATATAAATCAACTGATTTTGAATACAGTAAAGAATCAGTAAATGATTGTGCAATAACTGTAAATTTTTATCGAAATGATAACTTTACGATAACGAAAACATGTGATGGAGGCGAGATTGTCAGAAACGAGATTGTCAGAAAAATGGAACTACACTCTTGTTCAAACGAAGCATAAAATATTCATGTTGAGCTTTTGCGTAATATAAGCCATCGGTCCAATACGAAATTGGGCAATACACAAATTCCTTGGCTGTATCATCTTTTGTATCAGCTTCGGGACTAAGCCATTCGGCACGCTTTAGCCTTCTCCAGTTTGGAGCATTTTCACCATAATGTACTGGGGCTGTACTTTGCCAAAAGCCTAATCGTCTACACGTATTGAGCCATTCGGGTAAGTCTAGTGACTGATCAGCTATGGAGGTAGGTAAAAATAATTGACCTTTCATCACGGCTATGCGTCGATCAATGTGAAAGCCTATTGCATGATCAAATTGAAATTGCTTTTCTGCAAAATGCGTCAATTTCTGTGCAAATGTATCTTCAGGATTTAAGCCGATCCACGTATAGATATTTAGATTGGCTTCGGCAAGATAATATTTTAAAGATACTTCCCAGTGTTCAATCGCTTGATCTGCTCGATTACGTACGACAAAATCCATTTCCCCCAAAGTTTTGCCACCTTGATGATGTTGAATGCTATGTCCCAAGAGGTCAAAATGTTGATTGTGTGGATCGGCAAGCCAAAACCAAAGCAATGCTTCAAAGCGCAAACCTAGTCGAGTGCTTTTAATCTGCTGAACAAACTCGTAAAGCGGCGCTGGGTGTTGATCGAGTGCTTTTAAACGAGGTTGGTAGCAGTCATACATGTTTCGCCAAAAACTATCATCATGGAATTGAATATCTGTACGTTGCGTTAATGCAGTAGGGAAAAATTTTAAAAGATTAAAACTGGCAATCGCAAAACACAGCTGACGTACCATTGGATCGTGGTAGTCGTACCATGGTTCAAAATAGTGTGGTTCAAAATAGCACGGTTCGAAATGGTCAGATGATTTAAATTGAGGTGGGTGCATTATTGTTTTTCTGGCTAGGGTACGACTTTGAGAATTGACAATAAGCATATCAAATTTTAGTCGATATGTTATATGACAACGCCGAATTAGAAGGTATGATGCTTTATATAGGGAATGATTGAACAGTTGTGTCAATCTAGAAGCTTATATCCAGTCTAGTAGTGTCTTTGTACATTAAAGTGATGGTTGTCGAGATGATCGCAAGTATTGAGCGGATATTGATGAGGAATCAGGTCATACGCTGTATTGTGTTGTTTCTGACCGTATTGATATTGGGCTTTATTGATTATAGTACGGGTTACGAATACTCATTTTCGGTCTTTTATCTGATTCCAGTATCTTTGGCAGCGTGGTATGCAAGTAGCTTTCTTACCATTGTGATGATTATTGCTTCAGCAGTGACATGGATTTTTGCAGATTTTATTGCAGGACATAACTATTCGAGTGATTGGATTCCACTATGGAATGCCTGTGTTCGTATTGGTTTCTTTAGTATTGTGGCATTTCTACTGTTTAAGGTGCGTTCACACCTCAAAGAAATGACCAATATGGCAATGAAAGATTCTCTCACTTCATTAAATAATACACGTGCATTTGATCTGAAATATCAGCTACTGCGTGCGATGCGCTTTAAGAAAAAAACACAGTGTGCAGTCGGCATTGTGGATTTGGATGGGTTTAAAGCGGTGAATGATAATTTTGGACACAGCAAAGGTGATGAAGTCTTAGTTCAATTTGCTCAGATACTGACAGATGCGACACGCAGCAATGATATTGTTGCACGAATGGGTGGTGACGAGTTTGCAGTCATTTTGCTAGAAACGGATCAATTTGGCGTACAGGAATATGACAAGCGCTTGAGAAAGGTGTTTCAAAATAGTCCGTTGAAGAGTGATTTTGGCATTGATTACAGTATGGGTATTACCTTATTCGATACCCATAACTTACCTGAAAAGCTAGACGATGCCACTCGATATGCAGATCGGCTGATGTATGAGTCCAAAGCGCATGGTAAATCACAAACCACGATTCGTATAATTTAAAAATCCTTGTTTGAATCAACGGAATAAATTTCAACAGCAAAAGACTTGATCGAGCGTATAATGCTTTTCGTAAACACTGAATTGAAAGAATAGATTGGTATGCGCATCCTTTTTTGGCGAAGTTTAGTCATTATTTTTATTGCACTTGGTATGATTGGCGCGGCGCTTCCTGGTATGCCAACCACAGTTTTTTTGATTCTTGCACTTTGGGCATCTTCAAAAGGTTGGCCAAGTATGTATGAGCGATTGTTGAATCATCCTAAATATGGTGCAACGCTGAGAGATTGGCGAGATCATGGGACTGTCCCTCGAAAAGCCAAATGGATTGCAACAATCATGATGTCGATCAGTGCAGTCCTGATGTTATTCACCAATGCACCGCTTGCTGTCAAAGTGTTTACCGACTTCACTATGCTTATTGTTGCGATTTGGCTTTGGCTTCGTCCAGAGCCTAAGAAAGAAAGCACCATCGTTGAATGAATGGTCGAATTAGTAAAAGATCAAGTTTAAAATCAAGGTATAAGCGTTATTTTCGCCAATAAGTTTTATTTTTAAACAATCAAACGCAAATTCCAAAAAAATCATGAAAAGCGTTTGACACCCTCACTAGAATCTCTATAATGCACCTCACTAAGTAGGGCGCTTAGCTCAGTTGGTAGAGCGTCTGCCTTACAAGCAGAATGTCGGCGGTTCGATCCCGTCAGCGCCCACCATAGTTTTGATTCAAACGCTTTGATGCGAAACCTAAGTGCAGCGGTAGTTCAGTTGGTTAGAATACCGGCCTGTCACGCCGGGGGTCGCGGGTTCGAGCCCCGTCCGCTGCGCCATTTATGTTTACGCATATCACGTTTGAAATAGTACCTTTGCGATGCAGCGGTAGTTCAGTTGGTTAGAATACCGGCCTGTCACGCCGGGGGTCGCGGGTTCGAGCCCCGTCCGCTGCGCCATTGCAAAAAGTTTATTTGAGTCGAATACAAATAAAAGAAAGTTAAAACTTTCTCTTGCGTTCAATGCTTTTTTATTCGTTCAGGGCGCTTAGCTCAGTTGGTAGAGCGTCTGCCTTACAAGCAGAATGTCGGCGGTTCGATCCCGTCAGCGCCCACCATATATCTGTATCCCCTACAGTATAACAATACCTCGCAGCGGTAGTTCAGTTGGTTAGAATACCGGCCTGTCACGCCGGGGGTCGCGGGTTCGAGCCCCGTCCGCTGCGCCATTCTTCACTTTATTATTTCTATTTTTGTACATCGTTTATCCTTATTTTTAACAAAATAATGACAGCAACTGTCAACCAACACTGCCCAAAAATGTTAGTTTGTTATAGTATGAGTCATGAGCTGTGGCTTAGTTAATTTGTCTTTTTTTCATTTTAGTCTGATTTGTAGTTTAGTTTTAATGCGCAATCCTTATATCCGTCGTAGTTCCGCTTCTGAAAGTTCGAATTTAGATCAAGATCAGCAATATCAGAGCTTTTTGAATGCCTTGCAAAATGACGAGGTTGTATGGAGTATTGCCAAAAATTATTGGACACTTCATCAAAATGATCATGGTCGAAAAGCCATGTTGGTGTGGAATAGTAAAGCAGATGCTCAGCGCAATTGTTTATTATTTTGGCAGGATTCTGCGCCTAAAAAAATTACTCGAGATACATTCTTTGATGAAATCCTACCGTATCTTGAGCAACAACATTATCTTGTCGGCATTAATCGCAATACCAATGCAAAATGTATTTTTGTTGAGCCTGATCGTATACGTCAGGATGGTTTGGCGCTAAAATAACCTGTACAGCATCGTGGGTAAGAATATTCTTCATTAAAATCAAAATGTTGTGTAGTGTTTGAAATGCTGAAGAAGGACCTTAGGCGTTTGTAGAAATATTAAAAAAACATTTTTTAGGGGAAGTAATGCGTAATCCATATCAGAGCAGTCGACGCTCGCAAAAAAACTCCGTTGATCTTGAACAGCCAGTCGAGCGTTATCGATTTTTTATTCGCCAGATCATTGAATATAAACAAGTGTGGGGTTTGTTTAAAGACGGTTGGGCGATTGGTGCTACTTCACAAGGCGGTCAGGTCTTACCTGTTTGGGCGGCAAAGCATTATGCGCTGGCGTGTAAGAATCAATCATGGGCTGACTATCAGGCAATGAATTTGAGTTTGGAAAAATTCATTTTTGAGCTATTGCCTTATGCAGAGCAGGAAAACGTAAAGTTATCCATCATGATGACACCTGATGGTCAGAGTGTTTTCTTGGATGCGCAAAAGGTACTTTTGGATTTAAAGAATTTTCTTTATGAAATTTATAGCCAAGCACCACAGTTTTTTCAACAAAATCCTGATGTGCCTTTGCCTCGTAAGATTCGGTTAAATTAGTTAATCACTTCAAAACAATAAATTGCAAAAAAATCCCTCGAACAATGCGAGGGATTTTTTATGAGGACTAAAACCAATCTTTAATAGACATCACGACGATAGCGAGATTCTTCACGTAGTATGGTCATGGATTCCTCACCAAGTATCTCAGTCAAGGCTTGATCTACACCACTTGCCATACCTTCGATACTACCGCAGACATAGATCACTGCACCATCTGCAATCCACTGTTTCAATCGCTCTGCATGTTCTAGAACAAGATGTTGCACGTAGATACGTTGTTCTTGATCACGAGAGAAAGCAAGGTCAAGATGTTGCAAATGACCCTCTTGATGCCACGCTTCGAGTTGTGTTTGATAGAAGTAATCAACGGATTGTTGACGTTCACCAAAGATTAACCAGTTTTGTGAATAGCCAAGTTGCTGACGTTGTTTAAGTAAGCTCATCAAGCCTGCAATCCCCGTACCATTCCCAATAAAGATGGCAGGGCGGTTGTCATCAATCAAATGGAAACTTGGATTAGTACGAACACGTAACGGGACATTTTCATCAAAAGATGCAAACACAGTGAGCCAACCTGAGCCTAAGCCCAATTCATTCTCACGAATTTGCTTTAGACGAACCACCAATTGCAAATGACCATCTTCAGGAATACTGGCAATCGAATATTCACGGCTTGGTAAATTCGATAATTGTTCAATCCAAGCGAAGTCATTACTGTCAGGCTGAATGCTTTGTGTTAAATCTTTGTAGCGTAGTGCATAAACGAGTGATTCAGTTGCATCAAGCTGATGATGCTCAATGAACTGTGCAATGCGTTCTACACTATTGCCACATTGTACTTCGGCGATATCACCTGCATGCCAAGTTTCTGCATGTAAAGCTTTAAACTTAAGATCAAATGCAGGCTCACCCAAGCTATTCGGATTGAGTTGTTCACGTGAAATGAGTTGCCATTGATCAAAGGTTTTCTCAGAAATCACTGCTTGCACTTCGCTACCTGTAATGGTTGCAAGTCCTGCATACCAACGCTCAAGATCAGCATTGTCGCCATTATCCACTTCAATCACATCCATGACTGAATGTGCTTGGTTGGATTCAAGCCATTGATTTAACTCATGACCAAAGGTACAGAAGGTATCAGGATATTCTTTTGAACCTAGTGCTAAGACGGCAAATTTCACTGCACTCAAATCAAAACTTTGATTGAGATGTTTCTTGGCAAAGTTACTAGCTAAATCAGGTGCTTCACCTGTACCGTAAGTACTTGCAACAAAGAGCACTCGCTGTGCCCGTTGAATATCGGTGACGCTGACATCTTTTAATGCTTTGACTTGCGTTGGCCTACCTGCTTGCTGTAACGCCGTTGATGTGTTGTAGGCGATTTGCTCTGCCGTACCTGTTTGACTGGCATAGAGAATCGTCCAGCTTTCTGCATTTGGATCAAGGTTTACTACATTTGAACCTTGCTTTGCTTCACGTGTTAAGCGTTTCTGCTTACGACGCTTCAAGTACAGCATCCAACCTGTGATGAAGAATAATGGCATCGCCAATGCAGCAAGCATGGCAAAGAATTGATAAATGCCACCCATGAAGCTGCCACGGTGCACAGGCAACATGCTACTCATGATTTTTTCATTGAGCTTTTTGTCTTCATATAATTCAAGTTTTTCGATGCTGTCATTAGCATAATTGAATGTCGCTGAGTTGCGAGCACGTTCATGTTGTGGCTCTGCATCGACAAACTGAATTTCAACTTTTGCATCTGCTGATTTTGGTAGATTCAAAGTCATTGATGAATATTCACGGTTTAACTGCTGTGGGAATTGCGCCCATGTTGCAGTTAACGCAGTGCTAATTTGTTCAGGTGAAAGTGGCGCTTGTTGACGTTCATTTGCAGAATTATTGCCACGACGATCACCTTGTGTACGACCTTGTTGTTGCTGATTCTGTTGTTGAGCGTTACCTTGTTGACCTTGAGGCTGACGAGCCTGACCACCATGCGGTGCGCCACCGCCTTGTTGAGGACGTTCTACACCCATGACTTTAAACATACCGCTACGCCACCAGTCATATGACCAGTACAGCCCAGTCACAGCAAATATGAGGTAAAACACCACGACCCAAGTACCGACCACTGCATGTAAATCCCAAATGAAGTTACGACCTTTCAGCTTCGGTTTAACAAAGAGCCATTGGCGTAAAGAATGTTTCTTGGGCCAACGCAGGTAGATACCACTCAAGACAAAATAAATCAGCATTAGTACACATGCACCAGTGATTTGTTTACCAATTTCACCTGCAGTTAATCGACGATGTAAATCTTCGACAAATTCAAAGAACCCTTCGCCTTTAATCTCTGGAAGCACTTCTGCGGTATACGGATTGACTAACATGTTGTAGCCACGACGATGACCTTCTTTGGCGATGTTGACCGTAGAGGATGCAGATGGCTCAGTCACAATAGTTACGCTATTGATTTGCAGAGTAGGGTCTTGCTGTGAGAAATGTAAGTACAGCTCAGCAGGGCTGAGCTTGGCTTGCTCAGGCACGGTGACCACATAGCTGTCTTCATTGATCCATTTTAGGATTTGTTGCTCATACGAGTAGATCGCACCTGTGACACCCATGATGGACAAGACCAATCCTGCGGTGATCCCCATAAACCAATGCAGTTGGAAAAATACTTTCTTAAACATAGTCAGTTAAGTTAACAAAAAATAAGCCGAATTATACGTCAGCTTTAAGAAGATAAAATGATTTTGCGAATAAAAATGAGCTTTATTTTCATTTAGATTGATTTTTTTATATTTTTAGACAGTCAAAAAATAGCCTTCATTAAGAAGGCTAGATTTATATATTGAAAAATAGGCTCTTAGAATTTTTTTGCTGCACCAACGGTTTCATTGAGGTGCTTACGAATGGTATCAAATGAAAATTGTTTGGTGTCCATACGTTTTGGTAAGAAGAATGAGCCATCTTGATCTTTGACTTTAAAGGTCATCAATAAAAATTCTTGATTGTCATACCATTCTGACACTTCTTTCCAAGCCACATTCATCACACCGGGTTGCGCAATGACTTGTTGCATACCACGTTGTGGTGGCATGTTCATTTGTTGTTGCATCACCATACCATGCGGTTGAATGCCAAGTTTGATGCCTTTAATTTCTTGTGCAGGGAATTCTGCCATTTTGCGTTTTGCGTACCATTCCCAAACGAATAGGCGTAAAACCAAGAAGATCGCAACAGAAGCCAAAGCCACCCAGCAAATAATCGTTGAATAATTTTTAATAAAAACTAAGCCTAAAATCGACAGCAAGATCACCGCTGCAACGATCGCCCAAGTGCGAGGACGAACTTTATTGGTGCTACGCCACATCAAAAGTTGTGCACGACGTTGTTCTTCAGCAGAAATTTCATAAGGTACGGTTTGCAATGTGTAGGCATAACCAGATGTAGACTTACTCGTTGCAGACTTACTCATTGTAGGTTTCTTCGTGGTGGACATGGCGCTTCGGTGTACTCATCAAACTTTGCGCCGATTTTAGCATTAAAGCCTGATTTATAGAAATGCGTTATGAAAAATTAGCACCTATAAATTAGTAGTAGCAATCATGTGTAGAAATCAGATGTAGTTTAAATTGAACCGAGTGCGCTTGCTTGAGGGTCATGTTCATAGCTAAGCTTTTGCTTTAATGTGCTGATCTCAGGCAAGATGTTGATAATCAGTGCAATCTGCTGCAACACCACACTTTCAGCAGGATCAAGAGAGGTATCTTGAGCACGGTTAAATAATCGAAGTGCTTGGATCGCTGCATGTGACTTGAGCTGTGGCATTTCATTACGAAGCAGTGCGCCGTGAATGTCGTCTAAGGCTTCATCTAAGATTTCAAGCACTTGAGGATGTTTGATTTGTTCACGATGTGCGCCAAGTGCAGCGATATAGCTGAGCAAAGTGTGATTTAAACTCAGTAATTTAAACGCTTGTTGCTTTTGATCAGGGTCGATATCAGGTTCTGTGGCGAGTGTGGAAATGGTTGAGGCAAGATCAGCGTCCATAATATGCGCTCGACGACGCACAATCCGATAGTCCAAACCATGATTACGCCCTTCATGATATTGCTTCACGATTTCGGTCAGATAGTTGCACTGACTATCAAAAGCTTTATTAATCACCAGTGGCAAACGACGGAATTGCCAATCTGGCCAAATAAACATCACACCAAGCCAAGCGATAAAACAGCCGACAAAGGTATAAATCGCACGAGGCAAAGCGGCATTGAGCTCAGGGTCGGCGAGGTGGAAGTTGATCAAAGCAAGCAGGGTAATAAACATGGTCGCTTGTGCATACTGCTGTGCACGTAGTTGTAAAAAGAACACACCACTCAATACCATGATAAAGAGTTGTCCTTCGATCGACGGCACAAAATGAATGACAAAGGTCCCGATGGTAATTCCCGCAAGTGTTCCGATAATTCGTAACCTCAGACGGCGCTTGGTGGCATTAAAGTTCGGTTGACTAACGAATAACACAGTCAAAAGAATCCAATAACCATACTCAAAATCAAAAACTTGCACCAATATGTGCGAAATTAACAACAAAATGGATAAGCGAGTGGCATGACGGAATAAGCTCGATTCAGGGCTTAGATTCTGTTTCATGCGTTGCCAAATATCTTGCCAGCCACGTAGCCCATCATCTCGCAGTAAATTCTCTTTGCTTGCGTCGTCTTGTGATTTGCTGTTGAGGGCTTGGTCAGATTCGAGGTTATGTAGTTGTGCGTCAATTTCTTTGAGATTATCACTCAAACCACGTAAGGCATTGATCCATAGGTCAATATCTGCATCATTCGCCAAGAGATGATTTACCGGCTTTTGTGCAAGCTCACCATTTCCATCAAGCTTTGATTGTTCTGCCAACTCATCTTGTAAATGTTGTATCGAACGCTCTAAATTTTTAAAGGCATATGCAAAGCGTGGGTCATGCACATAAGGCTGACGGTTGGCAACTGCATTCGCCAAGTCCTGACAAGCTTTACCTTGTAAAGTTAAAATCCGTTGAAAACGAAACAGCACATCACGATGCGCAAAGATTTTCGCCAATTTTTGATAGTCGATATGTGCAGAATCGGCACGTTCGTGAATGTCTTGAATGATGAAATAATATTGTAGACTTCGACGTGTATCTTTACGCCCACGATCGGATAAATCAATCATCGACTGTTGATAGCTTTTCGGAGTCATATCAACATCGAACAAATTGGATTTCACAAAGAGAAAATTGCCCACCAATTGATAGCATTGCACCAACTGATCTTGCACAAGACGCACAGGAAAAATCAAAAAACTGATCGAAGAAAGTAGCCCATACCACACAGCACCAGTGACTAATAATGCAGGTTGTTGCCACCACTCGGGGAAAATATCCACACCAAGCATGGTATAGACTGAAACCACCAAACAGCCATAACTAATCGTGGCATACCGTTTACCCAATGAGCCCAGTAAAATTAAGCTAAAACAAGATACGATGAGCGCAAAACCAAACAGTATAGGATGTGGGAAAAGTAGCTCTACTGCCGAAGCTGTGACAAAAAATCCGAAATAGGTAAAAAACAAATTGCGCAGGTGAATCGAAAAACGATCATCAATATCACTGAGTGCTGCAGCGATCACGCCTAAAGTCAGTGGAATCGTCAGTAACTGCTGACCAAGCAAATAGGGGATAAACGCTGTCCCTGCAAAAGCAATCAACATACGCACTGCATACATCAATGTGGTGTTATAACTGATTCGTTTGATGGAGTTAATCGTATTCACAGATTCTTCAGGATGAGGTTGATAAAGTTTAAATGTGCTTGATTGCTATGGCTTAATAATTATATGCCAAATTGATGTAGGGCATTGCAAAATACCGAAAATCTTGAAATATTTTAATAGTCTTAGATTAGCATTTGAATAGAAAATTAAAGCGCATTAGAAGTAGAAGGGTATGTCAAAAAAGTATTATTGGATGATCTTCATCTTGGTTGCTTATTTGCTATGGATTTGGGTATTTAAGCCCAATCCAAATTTGGCAGATATGCCGACCAGTTCTGCGGTGAGCTCAAGTGCAGAAGTGCAACAAGTCGATGGCTATACCATTACCGCTTTAGAGCACTTTGAGGGGGAGTTTCGTATTCTCAGTCGTGAGAATTATTTGCTTGGGCGAGATGCAGAATTTAGTCCAGTAGACTTTGCAGTGGGTTGGGGAAAAATGGCAGACCCTCAAATCTATAAGCAAATCGAGATTAGCCAAAGTGGTCGATGGTATCGTTGGCGTACGCAATCCGCTCCGCCGATTCCAGTACGTGAAATCGAAACCAGTAGTAGTAATATTCATATCATTCCTGCCAATGCTTCGATTGGTCGGCAGTTAGATAAAGTCAAAGCAGATGATAAAGTCTTTCTCAGTGGTGATTTGGTTGAGATCAAAGGCGACGATGGTTGGACGTGGAAAAGCTCATTAAGCCGTGAAGATACAGGCGATGGTGCATGTGAGTTGCTGCGAGTAGATCAGGTAATGATTTTGCCCAATTTTGATACAAGGTATGAAGTTATTGAGAGAGTGGCCAAAGATATAATCAACAATATCTAGAATTACAGTGGTTGATTCAAATCTCGAAATAATACGTTTTACTAGTTCTGATAAAGACTTCCAGAAACTTTATGAACTAGAGAAATCTCTGGACTATCATGTCAAAGATTGGGGGGGCGTGGAGATGCTGAAGTATCACGCAAGTAGAATTCCAGAAAAGTGTAAACCCGAGAGCAATTTTTTAAGATTAAACAATAAAGTTTTTGGTTACGGTTACACAGGTCATGACGAATGGGCTTTTGACCCTACATTGTTAGATTCTAGTATTTCGTTTCCAAGCGAAGAGAAATATCTTCCTTATGCACAAGAACTTCTTAATTACCAAATGTCTTTGGCCAGAAAGATGGAGCAGGTTAAAACATTTCGGGCTTGGTTGTACAACGGAAATGATTTTTATATAAATTTCTATCTCAAAAATGGCTTTAAAGTGACACAAGTTGAATTTATATCTATTATTTCCTTAAAAGAATTTAATCCAAAAAATTTCAGTAGTTATGTCTCAAGATTTAAAGAGGGTCCTTTTGAGATCACTAATTTAAAGGAACTTCAGAAAAGTCATAGTAACTGGGAAGAAAAATTATATGAGCTCTGGCATAGGATTGAACGGGATGTTCCTACAGATGTAATAGAACCAGGGGTAGATATGGAATCGTGGAGAGGGCATTTGTTTACACCTTGGTTTAAACCTGAAGACTTATACGTTGTTGTGGATGGAGAGAGATGGGTTGCCTTATCTAGCTATGATAGGTCAGATGTAACGAACGATACGGTTTTGACTGATTTAACCGGCGTTAGACCTGAGTACCGCCGGAAAGGAATTTGTACGGCAGTAAAGCTATTTGCATTAGAGGATTTAAAGAAAAAGGGGTTTAAAAAAGTATTCACGGGCAACGAAGAAAACAATCCAATGTTTCAAATTAACTTGAAACTAGGTTTTAAAAAAATAGCTACGGAAGTTGGCTGTCAATTAACTCTTTAATTACTAATAGGTTAATTAATTTTCTTATTTTGTAGGTTCTTTAAAAGGAACGGGCTCACCTGTTTTATAAGCAAAAGAGGAGTGTAATTTCTGAATTCTTTTTGTTATTACTCCCGCTTTCCCTTTTCCAATGTCTCTACCATCTGCCTTTAGAATAGGAGTTATTTCTCCCATGGTGCCCGAGGTAAATACCTCATCAGCTGAATAAAGGTCTGTGAGTGAAAGGTTTTTTTCTTGAGTAAGGATTCCTTCTTCAGCAGCTATTTCTAAGATCATTTGTCTAGTTAGTCCAGGTAAACAACTATCTGTAGTCGGTGTTAGGATCACATTGTCACGAACCAAGAATATATTGGTGTCATTGGTTTCTGAGATAAATCCATATGCATCCAACATTACAGCACTATCTACATTAGCTGTATTTGCTTCAATTACTGCAAGAATATTATTTAAAAGATTATTGTGGTGTATTTTTGAATCCAAGTGTTGAGGAGAGTTTCTTCTTATGGAAGATGTAATTACGGTTATGCCAGTATTTGAATAAACAGGTGGTTTCCACTCTGCAAGGACTATGAGTGTGCAACCTTTCTGATTAAGTTTTGGATTCATGCCAGAGGTAACCTTTTCACCTCTAGTGAGTGTCAATCTAATATGAGTTTCGTCCCACATTCCGTTGGCTTCAAGAGTAGAGAATATTGCCTTTCGGATATCATCGGAAGATGGGACGGAATCAAACGCAAGGGCTTTAGCAGAATTTTGTAGTCTTATAAGATGCTCATTTAAAGCAGCTATACGACCTTTATATACCCTTAGTCCTTCCCAAACAGCATCACCACCTTGCACTGAACTATCAAATACAGAAACCTTAGCTTCATTTCTAGGCAGTAATTCTCCATTTATAGAAATAAGAATATTTTTATTACGTTTATCTGGTAATTTCATATCGTTTCTTGGTTAGCTTTAATAGATTTCGATAATAACTTTTCATAGAAAGGCATGCACTCTGAAAGAATTTGTTTCAACTCAACCGGAAAGCTTGGCTTGGCTTGGTAAGACTGAAAACCATTACTTTTATGAAGAGATTGATACCAATACTTAGCCCATATACCATCTTCCTTTCTGGGTTCAGCAGGCCAACTCAACATAGAATCAGTAAATTCAAGATTCAAATAACTGCATAACTG
>LUOR01000023.1 GCA_001626925.1 Moraxellaceae bacterium REDSEA-S32_B1 | reverse complement strand
CTGTACGATCTTCGAAGCTAAGATGAGTATACGACACGTTATTTCTCCTTTTCCCTTTAATGGGTGAGGTCGTGTCGCACTTCAAGTTTTAGTCCAAGAGGTTTTATCCATTTTATTCTCGTACTTAATATTGCTCATCCACGTTGATTAAAAGCCAAGTTGATTAAAAGCCACGTTCTTCTTGTCGGTTTCTTGCCTCAGCTTCGGCTAAGCCTTGCGCATTTGGAGACGGCTGATTCGCCTGTACTTCCTCTAATGTTTTCGGTTCAAACTTGGAGTCTTTGATGGCACGGAGCTCGTCAATATTGTCGCATTGATCCATTTTTTGTGAGACCTGTAGGATGGTCTGTCCAAGATTATTTTTGATAAAGTATTGAAATTCAACTGCATCTTTTTCATTGACGTTGAGTGCAGCATTGCGGTACAGCGCCGTGTTTGTTTTAAGTCCATTTAATGTACCACAGCTAAATTTCTTTAAAAATGCAGATGATCCTTTAGGTGCGTCAGTTTGTTCGTAGTCAACCAAACGAATGTCGATTGAGAAAATCGGATATTGATTGTAAAACTCAGCTTTGGACTGATGACCAAGAAAGGGCATTAAGCGTTGTACGGCAGAACCACTTGGAATAGCGATGTTGCTTTTATGAATTTGCTTTTCTTGTTGGATTAATTTGTATTTTGGATAACCATAAATCCCAAGCGCAACTAGGCAAAGTAGGATAAAAATAATCTTAAAGTTCATTAGAAAAAATATGAAGTCATTTGAATTTATTTTAAATTAACAAAAAAATACAATGGATACAAGATTTGTACATAAAGTACATAAAAAATGCTGAATGATCAGCCTAAAGAGGTCATCAAATTATTTGATGAAAATGGTTTTAATTGAAATAGTTGTTTAGAACAACTATTTCAAAAACAGCTGATAACCCAAATTGTCAGTGATCTCATCGAATGGATAATTAATCTGTTCCAACGTCGTGAGCAAGCTATCTTGAGCTTCATTTTCTTGAGTTGCGCTTTGCTGTGAGTTTTTACCTGCTTGAAGCCCCATGAGTACACGTCCTTCAGCTGCCCCATGATTACGATAGTGGAATAGGCTAATATTATGTTCAGGTCCCAGACTTTCTAAGAAGCGGAGCAAAGCACCAGGGCGTTCAGGGAAAGATACACGGAATAAGCGTTCATCAGGCAAATGCCCATGACCACCGATCAAATAACGAATATGCAATTTAGCAATTTCGTCATCCGATAAATCGACCACTTTGTAATCGGCTTGAAGTTGCTCAAAAATTTCTTGGCGTTCGATGTCGCCGTTTTTGAGGCTAATCCCGACGAAGACTTGCGCCTTTTCACTGCCATTGTAACGATAGTTAAATTCAGTAATATTGCGACCTTGCAAAGCACGGCAGAAAGCGAGGAATGCGCCTTTTTGCTCAGGTAAAGTCACGGCATAGACCGCTTCACGATGTTCACCAAGCTCGGTGCGCTCAGCGATAAAACGTAAGCGATCAAAATTCATATTGGCACCGCAGACGATCGACACCATATTTTGATTTTCGATATTGTGCTGTGCGACGTATTTTTTAATCCCTGCCAGCGCCATTGCGCCAGATGGCTCAACGATACTGCGATTTTCATCATAAGTATCTTTGATCGCTGCACAGATTTCATCGGTATTTACGGTCACAACGTCAGGTTCAATGATCTTTCCTGAACTGTCAGACTTATCCAATTGCAACACTTCAAATGGCAACTCACCAATTTGCGCCACCGCTGTACCATCTGCGAATAAACCGACATGAGGTAGGATTGCTCGCTCACCAGTTTCAAGTGCGAGTTTTAAGCAGGCGGATTCTTCATACTCCACTGCAACGACTTTGACATGCGGTGCCACGTCGCCAAGATAGGCCGCCACACCTGCGATCAAACCACCACCGCCGACAGCGACAAAGACATATTCCACATCACGCCATTGACGAATGAGTTCGTTGGCAATGGTACCTTGTCCTGCGATGACCAGCTCATCATCATAAGGCGGAATAAAAGTCAGACCATCATCTTCCGCGCGTTGCTTGGCATATTTATTAGAAATATCAAAGCTATCACCGTGCAAGACGACCGTACCACCAAGGCGCTTGACTGCTTCAACCTTGATGTCAGGTGTAGTCGTTGGCATGACGATGATTGCAGGAATACCGAGCTTCTGACCCGAAAGTGCAACACCTTGTGCATGGTTGCCTGCGGATGCGCAGATCACGCCTTTTTGAAGCTGTGCTTTTGGCAATTGACTAATGCGATTGTATGCGCCACGCAGTTTGAATGAAAAAACAGGTTGCAAATCTTCACGTTTAAAGCGAATGTTATTATTGAGTCTTTGGCTAATTTTTGGTGCAATCTCAAGTGGTGATTCGATGGCAACATCATAGACAGTTGCTTGTAAAATTTGTCTAACCCAATGAGACAGCATGACATTCTTCCAAATTTAACAGTAAAATATACGCCATTGTAGCAAATCAAAATTCATTACGCTGAAGATTTGCTAGAATTCCGAGCTGAACCGCCAAATCTTTCAATAGAGACGATCAATGACTTTATATGCTTCGCAAGATGACAAAAAACGTGCAGCCGCAGAAGCTGCTATTCAACATCTACCAAAAGGTGGAATCTTAGGGGTGGGCACAGGCAGTACCGTCAATTTCTTGATTGATTTGCTTCCAGAGTTACAACTTGAAGCCGCAGTATCGAGCTCAAAAGCCAGCGAAAAACGTCTAAAAAAACTCGGCATCGAAGTGGTCGATCTCAATCATGTGGGTGGTTTGGATGCTTATGTCGATGGTGCTGATGAGATTGATCGTCATCTACATATGATCAAAGGTGGCGGTGCCGCGCTAACTCGTGAAAAAATTGTGGCATCAACGGCTAAGCAGTTTATCTGTATCGTTGATGATTCAAAATGGGTGACACAGCTTGGGCGTGAATTCCCACTACCTGTAGAGGTGATTCCGATGGCACGTTCGGCAGTGGCACGAAAATTGGTCGCACTCGGTGGTGATCCTGCATATCGTGAAGGTGTGGTGACGGACAATGGTAATGTGATTTTGGATGTATTTAATCTGAATATTTTAAATCCGCTTGAACTTGAACGCACCATTAATAATATTCCAGGTGTCGTGACCAACGGTATCTTTGCACAAAATGCGGCGAGCATTGCTATTGTTGCAACGGATATTGGCATTGAAGTCAGAAAACCTGAATAATCCGAAAGCTAGTATAATGACTGTGGTCGAATGATTTTAGAACAAACTGAACAATCTAGTCCTCATTTGCCTGAAATTCATATGGTCAGACATGCTCGTGCTAAGCGTCTGAAACTTGCAGTTTCGGCGCAAGGTGTTCGGTTGACTGTGCCACCTTATGCGACCAAACGACAAGTGCATGATTTTCTAGTGCAGAGTCAAGGATGGCTTGAACAAACTTGGCAAAAGCAACAGCTATTCATATCGCAAAAAGCAGAACAATCCACACAGATTGAGCTACCAACGACTTTGGATTTAAATTTTTTCCCGAAAACCATTCGTGTTGAATATCAAAGCATGTCACGTGCGTTTAAGTGGTCGGAAAACGATGCACTTTTATTTATTAATGCGGATCATGCCGAGAAAGCATTAACCCAGTTTATATTTCAATTTGCCAAGAAAATTTTACCTGAGCCGTTAAATTATTTTGCAAAAGTTCATCAGCGAAAGGTGAATGCGGTGCGTATTAGTAAAGCCAAAACACGTTGGGGAAGTTGTAGTAGTGATCAACGTATTATGCTCCATGCAGGATTATTACTGATGCCATTAGAGAGTGCGGAGTATGTGATTTTGCATGAGCTTGCACATACAGTACATATGCACCATCAAGCCAGTTTTTGGCAACAGCTTGAGCAGTGGTGTCCAGAGGCAAAACTAAAACAGAAAAATCTCAAACAATATCGCTTACCGCATTGGTGGCTGGCTTAAAGCTTAAAATTTAATGCGTAGAATGTGAAACAGAAAAAAAGCAACCATCGAGAAATCGGATGGTTGCGGGTTTGGAAACTTGATCACTGACTTTAGTGAAAGGCAAAGTGACGATTATGCTTAGCTACAAGATTGAATGTCGTCCGTAGCAAAACTTAAATCATCAAGCGATGGATAAAGGTTTTGGCTACTCCCAGTACGTGCGGAAACGATTGCAGCGTTTTTAATTTCAAACTGTAAAAAGTGTGGTGGACGAATTTCTCCAGAGCCGACATTCAGAATGTAGTGTTGAGTCGTGTCATCTACCCGCAGTAGATTATCACTGACATCACGGTTGATTTGCCCAGTGATGGTTTGAGTGCCTTTATTAAGACGAACATCACCGCTAGGTAATATTTCCACAGTACAACTGCCGACCTGATGTGTACCGAGTAGGTACTCAATGTCATTGATTAGGCTAGGCTTAAGATCATCGGTATTTAGCCCTTGTTTGCAAGGGTATGCACTAGGGGTTGCACTAGAGTCACATTTATCATCATTAATAAATCCGATTGCAGGTCGGTAGTCTCCAGCACCTGCTAAACGAAGACTTGTTGTTGAGGAAACTTTGGAGCCCTCTGGGTAATAGTTGTATTCCTCAAGTACCTCAATACCATTTGGATTGTATATGTTTTGGTTGGTTTCATCAGCAACAGCCAAAGTAGCCAGCTTCAGTTTTTCTCCGAATGCGATTCTCGCAGGCGCTTGTAGAGTGCCGATATCAATAGAGTTGTTTTTTTCAGGATCAATATTCTTGGGTGTATCCACAAGCACTAAAAAAGGAGTGTTGTCACCTTGAACACTGCGACCATCAAGATAACCATCACGAAGATCAATCCCGATATTTTGTGCAAGCTCGACAAATGTGTTTTTGGTATCAGGGTAACTCATCTGCCAAAGCTTCATCATGCCAAAGCTGAGGAAAGTGTTTAAATATTCCCTTTGATTTTTTGAATTGTAATTCACAGCATAGATGCTTTGGGTGTTACCAAATTGAGGAAACTCAGACAAACTAAATGCTTGATTGAATACTTTGCTTAATTCTACACTGGATTTATTAATGTGGGTTTCTTGAATAGGCGATAAATCAGGTTGATCAAAATCTAAGTTGCCTGATCGAAATAATGTGCGTTGATAAACAGCTTCGGTTAAAGGCGTTACATTAATATTCAAGTTTTTAGCAATAGTATCGATCGCATGTATTTCACCACTAAAGCTCGTGTTGCGAGCTTTGATTGGATCGAACATCTGACTATTCTCGTTTGCACGCAAGGTGACTACAACAATATCTGCGGTATCTTCAATACTCACCTCAATGTCACCAGTTTCAAATCCAGTGAAATTTTCGTTGCTATAAATAGGTTCGTCTTGCCCAACGATTTGTACCTCAAGTGAGGCATCAATGACATACATCGGCACATTGACATTGATTGTGAGCATTTCAGTGCCATCATCGCCATCGTCAATGGTTGAATTATTACTACGAGAAGTGCCCGACCCACCACAAGCAATCAGTCCTGCACACGCAACTGCTAAGCAAGACTTATAAAGCAATGACAAAGTCATTACATCTTTTGTTTTTATCGAAGGCATCCGCGCACTCCATTGCTATTATGTACAAAATCCCTGAGCCTAGTATTAAAAAGTAAAAAAAACTATTCGTCTAGTCCATTCCTCGATTTTGTTTCAATCGTTTTTTTGTCATACTAGTTTATTGAGAGATGAATCATTGAATCTCTATCAATTTTCAGGATTTTAGATTCAAATTTTCATGGTTTAAGATGGTTTAAACTAACAAGCTCGCAAAAGCGAAGTCGTTAGAACACAGTAACAAAAGTAAGGTGAGGTGAGCACAGTGATTAATGTGGGTATTGTAGGTGGTACAGGCTATACAGGGATTGAGTTAATCCGTTTGTTATTACAGCATCCACAAGCTCGAATCAAAATGCTCACTTCACGTACCGAAGCGGGTGTCAAAGTTGCAGATATGTTTCCAAGCCTGCGTGGTGTATTAGACTTGGCATTTAGTCCACTAGATATTGATCAACTCAAGAACTGTGATGTGGTGTTTTTTGCAACACCGCATGGGGTAGCAATGAAACACGCACAAGACTTAGTTGATGCAGGTGTGAAAGTCATCGACTTGGCAGCAGACTTTCGTTTGCAAGATTTAGCGCAATTTGAAAAATGGTACGGTATGGGACATGAATGTCCTGAGCTGTTACAGCAATCTGCTTATGGTTTATCTGAATTAAATCGTGAAAAAATCAAAAATGCGTCAGTCGTTGGTAATCCAGGTTGCTATCCAACGACCGTTCAGCTTGGTTTAGCACCACTGTTAAAAACTCAGTTAAAATCTGAAAATCCGCTGATTTCATTTGATAATATCATTGTCGATGCCAAATCTGGGGTGTCAGGTGCGGGGCGTAAAGCCAGTATGGGCATGATCTATACCGAAAATACGGATAATTTTAAAGCTTATGGTGTAGCAGGACATCGTCATCATCCTGAGATCGTTGAAGCCTTAGAAAATATTTCTGGGCAAAAAGGTGCTTTTGATCGTCTGACATTTGTCCCGCATTTAGTGCCGATGATTCGTGGCATGCTGAGTACCATTTATGTCAATTTGACGGATGAAGGTGAGCAGACAGATTTACAAGCTTTATTTGAGCAGTTTTATCAAGACGAAGCTTTTGTCGATGTGATGCCTGCGGGAAGTCAACCTCAAACACGCAGTGTACGTGGTGCTAATTATTTGCGTATTGCATTATATCAGCCGATGCCAAAGCGCTTGGTAATCGTTGTTGCGCAGGATAATTTGGTTAAAGGTGCTTCGGGTCAGGCGATTCAAAATATGAATATTATGTTTGGCTTAGAAGAAAGTTGTGGCTTACAGTCCGTTGGGCTTTTACCTTAAACTACTTTTAATCTGAAAATAATTCGGCATAATAACCAGTAGTTTGAATTTAATGCAGTTTTATCGACTGGCTTTGTATTCAAATTGCATGGACATATTGTTAAGAGTAGCGAATACACTATCGACCTTTTGAGCATTTCATAGTTATGGATCATTCAGAAAACACGCCACCACAGCCTGAAAACGAGCATAATACGCTACATCCATCTGAGCCAAAGACGCCGTTTTGGAAATCGCAATCGGCAGTGTTAGTCGCAGCATTGTTACTTGCAGGTGGTGGATTTGCATTGGGTTATGGTGTTGGGCATAAGCAAGGTTTGACGGTGGTCGGTTTTGACCAAGATGCGCAAGAGTTGGCTGAAATCGTTGCCAAGCAAAAATCGGCATTGGAAGCGGTCAGTGTAAGCTTAAATACTTCGACGCAAGAGCGAGATGTGGCGATTCAAAATGCCAAAGAACTAAATGATGCGCTTGGTTTGGCGAATCAAGATAAAAGTTATGCGCAATCATTGAGCACAACCTATCGTGAAAAGCTCCGTGAGCGTGGCGGTTTGAGCTTGACCATTCAAAACATCAAAATCAAACCATTGCCGAGTAATGCGTATGAATATGTGCTTGATTTGGTGCAAGTTAGTCCGAGTAAGCGTCGTGCAGTAGGGCGTGTCGAAATTCGTTTGATTGAAGGCAATGAAGTTCTCACTGTACCTTTGGAAAGTTCAAACTTTAACTTTGAAAATTATGAACGTTTGACAGGGCGCTGGACGATGCCAAGTGGTTTTGCACCCCAGTTTATCGAAGTGCATTTAAAAGGCTCAGGCGATGCTGTGATTCAGCGCTTCGCGTGGCGTCGTGGGGCAAAAGATGTGTCTTCATCGGTGTTCTTAGGTGATATTCCACAAGCGGCATCTGATGCAGACTAAATCCTTACTGTAAATTGGTTTGCACGCATTCAAAACGTTGAAATTAAAAGATGTGAATTAAAAAAATGAAATCAAATGTGTTTAAATGGCGATTGCCAAGCACATTGTGCGAAAATTGATAGGATAAATTGAACATTGGTTTTTTAAGTCAGTTTTTTTATTTGGATTTTTATTTTAGATTTTTAATATTCAAACTCACTCATGATTGGATTGAAAGAATAGGTGTTATGACTCATTTTTCTACCCCTAAAGGTCGAAAAGCAACGACAATGACCAAGCAAGTGATGCAACAGCGTTTTCAACAGATGGGGACGATGGAGTGGCATATGCCATCACAGCGTGAAGGTTTTGATTCGCAATCATTGCTTGATGATGCTGATCTGCATGCAGAGAACAGATCAATGTGTGCTGTGAAGACGCAAGCTCATCGAATTGATGCGCACTCGCACGATGAGGATCATCCTGATGATGGACAGCATGATGCTGATGTGATGTTGGCACCGCCAGTGCTTAAACGTCCACCACAATACGCTGTGGTGCTGATGAATGATGATTACACGCCGATGGACTTTGTCATCGAAGTTTTACAACAATATTTTGCATTAAACCTTGACCGAGCGACCCAAGTAATGCTACAGGTACATCATGAGGGTAAAGGTATTGCCGGCATATATCCTCGAGATATTGCTGAGACCAAAGCCAACCAAGTGAATAATTATGCTCGATCGCAAGGCCATCCGTTGCTTTGTCAGATTGAGTCACAAGAATAGAGAGGTCATTATCATGCTCAGTCGTCACCTAGAAGTATCCCTGCGTTTGGCTGTGAGCATGGCTCGTCAAAAAAGGCACGAGTTCTTGACTGTTGAACATTTGTTATTGGCATTATTGGATAATGATTCTGCGGTCAACGCATTAAAAGCTTGCGGTGGCGATATTGTGTCATTGCGAAAAGAGCTTGAAGAATACATTGATCTGCATACACCGAAGCTGCCTGAAGATATCGATCAAGCACCACATCCAACAGAAAGCTTTGATCGCATTTTACAGCGCTCAATTTTTCATGTGCAATCTAGCGGTGGTGATCGTGCGGTAGAAGGCGCAGATGTTTTGGTGGCAATGTACTCTGAGCGTGATGCGTTCGCGGTATATTTACTTAAACGTCAACAAATCAATCGTTTAAATCTGACGCAATACCTCTCTCATGGTGCGCTGAAAGAAGCCAATGCCACTGAAGATGAGCAAGATGAACTTGATCCTGAGAGCGGCGGTAGTGCGAGCAATGCAGGACCATTAGAGCTTTACACGGTCAATCTCAATCACGAGGCGCAAGCAGGTAAAACTGATCCGCTGATTGGTCGTCAAAAAGAAATTGAACGTACCGCACAGATTCTTTGCCGCCGCCGTAAAAATAATCCGCTATTGGTCGGTGATCCAGGTGTCGGAAAAACCTCAATCGCTGAAGGTTTGGCGTGGTTAATTATTAAAGAGAAAGCCCCGAAACCGCTGGCTGATGCAGAAATTTATAGTTTAGATATTGGCGCATTGGTTGCAGGGACAAAATATCGTGGTGACTTTGAAAAACGTTTAAAGCAATTACTTAATGCGCTCAAGAAAAAACCAAATGCGATTTTGTTTATTGATGAAATTCATATGATCATCGGTGCAGGCTCAAGTATGGGTAGTACCATGGACGCATCGAATTTGATTAAACCTGCATTGGCGAATGGTTCATTGCGTTGCATCGGTTCAACGACATTCCAAGAATATCGTCAAGTCTTCGAAAAAGATCATGCGCTTTCACGTCGCTTCCAAAAGGTCGATGTGATCGAGCCAACTATCGCTGAAACTATTGAAATTTTGCAAGGTTTGAAACCAAAATTCGAAGAATTTCATAACGTCAAATATGATGATGATGCAATTAAATCAGCGGTCGAGTTGTCTTCGAAATATATTCACGAGCGTTTCTTACCTGATAAAGCCATAGATGTGATTGATGAGGCTGGCGCACAGCAACGCTTATATGCCGATGGTGAAAAAAAGCAAATTGGCTTGGCAGAAATCGAAGATATCGTGGCGAAAATTGCTCGAATCCCGCCGAAAACCGTGTCTAAAGATGATAAGTCTGTCCTAGAATACTTAGAACGTGATCTAAAACGTGTGGTCTTTGGTCAAGATGAAGCGATTGGTGCACTTTCGGCGGCGATTAAACTGTCACGTGCAGGCCTTAAATCACCTGATAAGCCAATTGGTAGCTTTATTTTTGCAGGTCCAACAGGTGTTGGTAAAACTGAAGTCACTCGTCAGTTGGCAAAAATCTTGGGTGTAGAACTCGTTCGTTTCGATATGTCTGAATATATGGAGCGCCATGCAGTTTCTCGCTTGATCGGTGCGCCTCCAGGCTATGTTGGCTTTGATCAAGGTGGTTTGCTTACAGATTCGGTCAATAAAACGCCACACTGTGTATTACTGCTTGATGAGATCGAAAAAGCGCATCCTGAAGTATTCAACCTATTACTACAAGTCATGGATCACGGCACATTAACTGATAATAATGGTCGTAAATCTGACTTTAGAAATGTGATTTTAGTGATGACCACCAATATCGGTGCAGAAAGTATTACTCGTACCAGTATTGGTTTCACTGAGCAGGATAATAGTGCGGACAATCAAGAGGCGATGAAACGTGCCTTTACCCCTGAGTTCCGTAACCGTTTAGATGGTGTGATTCAGTTTAAAGCCTTGCCAATGACCGTGATTGATTCAGTCGTTGATAAGTTCTTAACTGAACTGCAAGCGCAGCTTGATGAGAAGAAAGTGATTCTCGAAGTCGATCAAGATGCACGAGATTGGCTCGCTGAACAAGGTTATGACCGCATGATGGGTGCTCGTCCAATGCAACGTCTCATTCAAGATCAACTGAAAAAACCTTTGGCAGAAATGATTTTGTTTGGTGAGCTAGTTGATGGTGGTACAGTCGGCGTGAGCGTATATGGCAAAGACAGTGATAAAGATGGTCTAAAACTGGAAGTGATCGAAGATCATAGTGCAGAACCAGCTTAGAAATTTCAGATTTAAATTTCTAACTGAAACGCTTTGTAATGAAAACCACATGGCACAGACTTGCAAGTTTGTGCCTTTTTAGATGGACTAAGCCATTTTAAAAAATGTGTAAATTTAAACAGGGTAGAACGTGGATTTTATTAAGTTATTCAGCACCTTTGGTTTATTTGTCTGCACGGCGATTGCTGAAATTGTCGGTTGTTATCTACCTTATTTAATTTTACGTGAGCAAAAGTCGTGGTGGCTGTGGTTGCCAACTATTCTTAGCTTAGCGATCTTCGTTTGGCTGTTGAGTCTGCACCCAACAGCAAGTGGTCGAGTCTATGCAGCTTATGGTGGAATCTATGTAGCGATGGCGTTGATTTGGCTACGTTATGTTGATCAAATTCCATTGACACGGTGGGATATTTTTGGTGGTTTAGTGGTGCTTTGCGGTGCATTGGTGATTATCTTGCAACCGAATGCGTTTTTGCGCTGAGCCAATACAGTTAGTTTATTCATGAACACTTCAAAACACCAAGATATTCAACTTCGAAACATGCAACACGCTGATATTAATGCAGTATGTGCGATCGAACAGCAAGTTCAGCTACATCCATGGACTTCATCTCAGTTCGCCGATAGTGTCGATCGCTACCAAGCGACGGTGATTGAACATCATGATGAAATCCTCGGCTTTTGTATCATGCAAAAAGTCTTGGATGAGGCGAATTTATTATTGATGGCAATTGCCCCCAAATATCAAGGTAATGGTTTTGGTGCAAAAATACTTAATGATGCGATCACTCGACTAGGTTCGAAATGTGTGCAAGTTTTCTTAGAGGTTCGGCAAAGTAATCACACTGCAATTGCACTGTATGAGAAAGTGGGTTTCCATCAGATTGATCTGCGTAAAAACTATTATCCTGCACCCAATCAACAACGAGAACATGCAGTGATCATGGTGAATATGCTGAACGAAGATGTTTTTTCATTTCAAAAATAGTCTTTTGACACTTCATCGTCCCTCGATTCATTATCAATTTGTAAAGTGATTCACTTTCACATTGTCAAATTAAAATAACCACTTACACTATACAGTTGGGTGAAGTGAGTTTGAAAACAATAAATTTTTGATCTAGGTCGAAATGAAACTGTAAAACTCTAATGTGAAGGGTCATCACACCAGTGATAGGTCAATCGCATTTATCCCAAAATATAAGATTGTTAAATTTAACAATTGTTCAGCTTGTCGAGACTGCCAACATCACTATGCAAGAGATTAAATCCACACCATTTTTCTTTCAGAATCTAAAAAATAATCTGATTGCAGGCATGTGGCTATTTATTGGTTCTCAACGCAGTCTGTCTTGGGTTGCCCCGACACCTTTACAGCTATTATTTTGGGTGGTGGCAGGCTGTGCAGCAAACTCGTTATTTAGTTGGATTATTGCCAATGGACAAGGCTATTTTAACCCACAAGGCTTGATCAGTTATTTGCTTTGGCCGTTCTTGGCATTGATTGTTGGGATCTTCTTATCACAGCGCACCGAGTTACAACGCATCATGTTGGTGCCTGCGTTGCTGTGGCTCATTTTGGATGTACACGTCGCTTTATTGCAGAGCTTTTTGCAATATCTTGGCACTTTAGATGTGTTGCCCTATTTCACTTATAGCTTTTTACCGCAGTTATTTTTAGCGTTATTTGTTTGGCAAAGTTTGGCAGTGGTTTGGGTGCTTGCACGTACATTGAAATGGCCGTGGTGGGAACTTTTGCTGATCATGTTTGCCACGCTATTTACAATGGTGGTATGGCAGTCCTCTGTGAAAAGTCAGCCGATTTGGAAAATTGCTGAAATACAACCGACTATTTCTGAAAAAGCCATCTATGCCCAATCTGAGCTGTTAAACCAAGCCTTGCAAAATTTACAGCCGAGTAACTTTATTGATACGCAGTGGTATTTCCTCGGTGTTGCAGGTGCAGGTTATCAAGATGTCTTCCGCTCAGAAGTAGAACGCATCAAAGAGCAGTTTGATACCCGTTTTGGTACATTTGGGCGTTCGATCGCATTGGTCAATAATGATCAAAGCGCCGAGCAATTGCCAATGGCGACACCGACCAGTATTTCACGTGCGCTTGCTCGCATCGGTGGTGTAATGAACCGTGAAAATGATGTGCTATTCCTGTATATGACATCACATGGTTTGGTCAATGAGTTTGAACTTGCCAATGCGCCGATCGCAATGGATTCCATCAATCCAAAATGGTTGCGTGAAGCACTCGACAATTCGGGCATTCGCTGGCGGGTGATCGTGATTTCTGCATGTTATTCGGGTAGTTTTATTCCTGCATTACGTTCGCCTGATACCTTGATTATTACTGCTTCGGCGGCAGACAAGAGTTCATTTGGCTGTATTAATGAAGCGGAGTACACTTACTTTGGTCGGGCGTTCTTTGATGAAGCCATGCGTGAAAAAAATGATCTCAAAGCCGTATTCGATCAAGCCAGTGCAACGGTTGGAAAATGGGAAGCAGCACAAGGCTTTGAACCGTCAGAGCCACAATGGGTCATAGGTGACAATATCAAACTGATGTTGCCCGAGCTTGAGCAACGTCTATTTCCTCAAAATGCAATGCCGTTACCTAAGCAAGAGGGATTATTCATACCACTTCGTCGAAACAAATCTGTAGATTAAGGTATTTACTTGTTAGCCGCACTGTTTTTCTAAATTGTTTTTGCAATTAATTAACAGATTGATGACACGTTTTAGGTTTAATTTAAACAACTTTATCGAATATATTTGTTGGATTAGCCCGCCACATTTAAGTTATGGAGAACGCTGTGCCTGCCATTGAATTAAAACAAAAACATCACTGCTTTGCTGGAGAGCAACGCTTTTATTGTCATGATGCGGATAGCTTGCAATGTGAAATGAAATTTGGCGTGTACATGCCCGAAAAAGCTTTAAAAGGTCAGGATTGTGCGGCGATTATCTATCTAGCAGGGCTGACTTGTACCGAAGAAACTTTTGCCATCAAAGCCCACGCACAGTATGTTGCCAATGCACTGGATTTGATTTTGATCATGCCTGATACCTCACCTCGAGGTGAAGACGTGATGGATGATGCACAGTGGGATTTGGGGCAGGGTGCAGGGTTTTATCTCAATGCGATTCAGCCACTGTGGTCTAAGCATTATCAAATGCAAACCTATATTGTCGAGGAACTCTATCAGCTGATCATTGATAATTTCCCCATTGCCACTGATCGAGATGTTAAACCCAAAATTGGTATGATGGGGCATAGCATGGGTGGGCATGGTGCGCTAAGTTTAGCTTTTAAATTCCCTGAAAAGTTTCAATCTGTATCGGCTTTTGCACCGATTTGTGCGCCAAGTATTTGCCCGTGGGGTGAGAAGGCGTTTAGCCATTATTTAGGTGCAAATCAGCAAGATTGGTTTGCACATGATTCAACGCATCTCATCATTAAACATGGCAAGCAGTTTGATGAAATATTAGTTGATCAAGGTTTGGATGATCAGTTCTATTCCCAGTTGAATCCTGAAAAGTTGCAACAAGCTTGTGATCAAGTTGGGCAAAGCTTAACCTTGCGATTCCATGAAGGTTTTGATCATGGCTATTATTTTATTCAAAGCTTTGTCGAAGATCATCTACGGCACCATGCACAGCAACTTGATGTCATTTAATCAGAATAAGTAAAACTTTAGCTTGAAACAATCACTTAACATCATGACATAAAGTGATAACATAGTTTGTAGTTGGGCATTTATATTTTGATATTTGTTTTTTATATTGATGTGAATTGCTCAACTTCACAACAGTAAGCGTAAATTAGTGCGTGCAACATATCAATAACTGTAAACTTAAGTAGACATCAAATAGACATTAAAATTTATGATTAATGACAATCAGCCTACATGGAATCCACAACCTGCATCCAATCAATCGCCAAATCCTAATAATGCACCTGCATGGAGTGATGTGCCACAGCAACAATCACAGCAAGAAATCCATCAGACTTGGCGTTTTGGCTTTAAGGGTAATGGGACGGAATACTTCAAGATTTGGATTAGTAATTTATTTCTGACCCTTATTACATTGACGTTGTATGCGCCGTGGGCAAAAGTGCGTCGTCTACGTTATTTCTACGGCAATACTTACTTAAAAAATCGTAAGTTTGATTTTACAGGGATTCCGTCACGTATCTTGATTGGACGATTAATTGCATTAGGTGCATACGGTATATTCGTTGCTTCAGGTTATGTATCGCTTGAGCTGAATGCGATTTTAACGATTGCATTCTTGTTGCTTATTCCGTGGTTGATTCGTTCAAGTACACGCTTTCATGCACGCAACAGTAAATATGAAAATAGCCGTTTTCATTTCTCTGCGAATATGAAACGCACTTATTTGGTTGCGATCGGCTGTTGGTTGATTACAGTATTTTCAATCGGTTTATTATTCCCAATCGCTTTATTGTGGTTTAAGCGCTATCAACTCGATCATCTTTATATTGGACAGCTTAAGTTTCGTTTAACTGCCGATGCAGGGGATTTCTTTGCCGCAGTGATGTTGCCAATGTTGATGTTTATGGGTGCAATACTTGGTGCGGGTGTATTGGTTGCAGTGGGGTACTTTGCGGGGATTGCACCTGAGTTGATGATGATCTTGGCAGCTGGGTTATACCTATTGGCGGTATTCTTCCTTGCGCCATTGATACAAGGTTATTTGTTTAAAGCAACTTGGTCGCATGTAGAGATTGGCAATAGCCAAATGAAAACCGATGTTAGTCCGTGGAAGTTTGCATGGATTCAGATGACTAATAGTTTTGCGATTCTATTTTCAGTGGGCTTGATGTATGCGTGGGCGCAAGTGCGAATTTATCGTTATAAGATCGAGTCTTTAAGTGTGGTGTTTTATGATGATCCGTCGGTACTGATGAATAAAGCGCAAGAAGATTACAATGCGATCGGTGAAGAGTTGGCGGATATTTTTGATATCGACATTTCTTTGTAATCATCGTCGTTGCTTCGATATCAATGCTTTTAAGGTGTAGCGCAATTTATGCAATCACTCGCAATTAGATTTTATGATGGCAAAGTCAACCGTGGCTATGATGCGACTTTACGTGCACATGCCAGCGGTGCCGTCGTTGAATATACGGATACTCAAAATACCCATCAGCAGAAGCTCTATCACTATGACGATATGATCTATATCGGTCCTATCGGAGCAGTTTTGCCTGCGATTGAGTTGCCACATGATGCTCGGATTGAGTTTCTTGATAATCATGTGCCTGATTGGCTCGATCTCAAGGCAAAGGAGAATCCACATCGAGTCCATGCGATCGAATCGAGTTGGCGATGGATTGCACTAAGCCTAGTAGTGACGGTTGCAGTGGTATTTGCAACTTTCCGTTGGGGTATTCCGATGGCGTCGCATGCGATTGCACAGCAGATGCCTCAAGATGCGTTAAAGCGGATAGGTGGTGAAGCGGAAGAGTATCTGATTGAAGTTACGGAAGAAAGCGCTATTACCGTAGCTCGTCAAAAACAAATTCGGACAATGTATCAACAGCAAATTCAAGCCAAAGTGCCTGCAAAAATCATCTTTCGTGCAGGTGGCGAATATATTGGGGCGAATGCTTTAGCGATTCCAAATGGGACGATTATGCTCACCGATGAGTTGGTCGAATTGGCTGAGAATGATCAAGAACTCCTTGCAGTACTTACACATGAGCAAGGACACTTAGATCAGCGACATAGCTTGGAGCAGGGCTTACAAAGTTTAGGCATTTCGATTTTATATGTGTCGATCACTGGTGATGCGTCTGATCTGTTTGGAAGTTTGCCTTTGGCTGTGGTGTCTGCGCAATATTCGCAGAAGTTTGAACTCAAAGCCGATCAATATGCGATCGACGAGTTAAAGCGTCAAAATATTTCTCCAAAATATTTGGCAGATTTTCTCAAGCGGTTAAGCGATGAAAATCAAGAAGAGGCGGATGCAGACGCTACAGACTTTATGCAAAGTCATCCCGCCACGGCAAAACGCATTGCACAGGTGGAAGCACAGCTTTAGTGTTTTAAGGTTTTAAATTGTTAGAAAATACAAAGCTTAGCTCTGCTATAATGCGACCACATTTAGCCAACTGACATTCAGGTGAATCATGTCTAAGCCATATCTTATTGCGCCATCTATTCTTTCTGCCGACTTTGCACGCTTGGGCGAGGATGTAGAACGTGTACTAGAGGCAGGTGCGGATGTGGTGCATTTTGACGTGATGGACAATCACTATGTGCCGAATTTGACCTTTGGTGCAGGTGTGTGTAAAGCCTTAAAAAATTATGGCATCAAAGCGCCGATAGATGTGCATCTCATGGTCTCGCCTGTGGATCGTATGATTGGTGATTTTTTGGAAGCGGGTGCGGATATTATTACCTTTCACCCTGAGGCGTCTGATCATATCGACCGTTCATTGCAATTGATCAAATCTGGTGGTGCTAAAGCAGGTCTTGTGTTTAATCCTGCAACGCCACTTCATTATTTGGATTATGTTTTAGATAAAGTTGATCAAATCCTATTGATGAGTGTCAACCCAGGTTTTGGTGGGCAGAAATTTATTCCAACGACGTTGGATAAACTGCGCCAAGCACGTCAAATCATTGATGCCAGTGGTCGTGATATTTATCTTGAAGTCGATGGTGGTGTGACGCCTGCCAATATTCGTGAAATCGCCGAAGCGGGTGCGGATATGTTTGTGGCAGGCTCTGCGATCTTTAGCAAACCTGACTACAAGCAAGTGATTGATCAGATGCGCAGTGAGCTTGAACAAGTGGGCAATAAAACTGTCTAAGTCAAAAGTCATTACATTTTAAAGCACTACAGCGTTAACCTCATTCGATGTATGCGTTATACACCATCATTCGGTTGCCTCGTATTGCTTTAAACTGTTTCGACTTTTATTGCTTTGAAAATTCTACTGCATTTGCATTTCAGGTAATTTGCGTTAGTATCGTTAAAATTTTTAAATATTGATAAATTGGAATAATTATGGCAATTAAATCTGATCGTTGGATTCGTGAAATGAGTGAGCAACATGGCATGATCGAGCCATATGCTTCAGGTCAGATTCGTTATGATGAACATGGCGAAAAGTTGATTTCCTATGGCGTGTCGAGTTATGGCTACGACGTGCGCTGTGCTCGTGAATTCAAAGTATTTACCAATGTACATTCTGCAATTGTCGATCCAAAAAACTTCGATGATAAAAGTTTTATTGATATTGAGTCAGACGTTTGTATCATTCCGCCAAACTCTTTTGCATTGGCACGTACCGTTGAATATTTCCGTATTCCACGTAATGTCTTGACCATTTGCTTGGGTAAATCGACCTACGCACGTTGTGGCATTATCGTCAATGTCACGCCACTTGAACCAGACGTGGCGCAGATGTTGTTCTTTGAAAGTGATGAAGTTTGCGAAACCTCATACAAAGACCGTGGTGGAAAATATCAAGGTCAAACAGGTGTGACTTTGCCGAAGGCATAACTATTTCACTTGAATAAAAAATGCGAGCTTCTCGAACAGAAGCTCGCATTTTTTATGAAAAACCCATGTTGTCGAATTGGGTTTAAGTAAAACGACGTGGCATCTTTTGTCCATCGACATGCGGACTATCAGCACGCTCTAATGCACGATGTAACCATTTTTCTGCAAGTTCAACTGCTTTTTCCAGTGAATCATTCAGCGCCAATCGTCCTGCGATAAAGCTCGCCAACGAACAGCCCGAACCATGAAATTCGCCCTCGATACGTGGCATTTCACTTTCATAGACCAATTCACCTGCGACATATAAACGGTTGATGATCACATCGGCAGGGAGCTTTTCATGTCCACCTTTGACCAAAACGGCTTGTGCACCCAGTTCAAAAATCCGTTGCGTGGCGTCGCTCAAATCCTCACAACCTGTCAATGCACGAAGCTCAACCGTATTTGGCGTAATCACTGTTGCACGTGGAATCAGTACCTTAAATGCTTCAACCAAAGTCGGTAAATCGCCCAAACTGCCACCACTATTCGCCACCAATACAGGATCAAGTACATAGTTTAAATCATTATATTGATCTAAAAATTCAGCCAAAGCAGCCATGTTGTCTGTGGTGCCGAGCATGCCAGACTTCACGGTATTAATCGGTAAGTCATCAATCACCGCATTGGCTTGTGCAAGGAGTAAATCTTTTGAAGTCGGTTCGAATCCAAAGACATTTTGCGAGTTTTGAATGGTCAGCGCAGTACAGGCAATCGCTGCGTGTGCACCACTTAGTCCGATGGCTTCGATGTCAGCCTGTAAGCCTGCTCCACCAGAAGGGTCTAATCCTGAAAAACATAATACGGTTGGGCGCACAGACATTTCCTTTGATTGCAAATGAAGATTTAATACATGACATTCTAGCAAGGGCATTGTTAAAATTCATCTTGAACGACATGAAGTGATAAATGATTGTACAGATGAAGATAGAAAATATTTTGATTGATTTAGATGGTACTTTGACCGATCCAAAGCTCGGTATTACCACTTGTATTCGTTACGCTATGCAAAAACTTAGGCGACCACTTGCGGATGAAGTGGACTTGGATTGGTGTATCGGACCACCACTGAAAGCCTCTTTAGCAAAATTATTACAATTGGACGATGACACTTTCAATATAGATCAATTGGCTGAACAGGCATTGGTTTTGTATCGAGAACGCTTTGGCACCATTGGTTTGTTTGAAAATGAAGTCTATCCTGAAGTCGCAGAAACATTAGAAAAATTACAGCAACAAGGTTATCGGCTTTATGTTGCAACAGCGAAACCAACCATTTATGCTGAGCAAATCTTAGTGCACTTTGACTTGGCAAAATATTTCAAAAAAATCTATGGCAGTGAGCTCACAGGGGAGCGAACAAATAAGACGGAGTTGATCGCTTATCTTTTAGAGCGAGAGCAGTTAGATGCGCAAGCCAGTGTAATGATTGGAGATCGTGAGTTTGATATTGTTGGTGCACACAAAAATGCTGTGAGAAGCATCGCAGTAAGTTATGGTTATGGCACACACGAAGAGTTGCAAAAAGCGCAACCACTGACAATAATTGGCAGCTTTGATTACATTTCGACAACAATTGACAAATTATAATTTAAACAATGATTTATAGCTGGTAATTGGCATAATATATCAAAAAATAAAAGTACAAGTGTTCACTTATTTTCTTAATTGTATAGAATTCCTGCAAATTGGTCTGATTCGCTGGTTTCGATTTTCACCAATTGAAAATAATAATGTCACCGATGGATGTCGAGGGCGAATCCGCAATCATCTTGATGAAGTACATGGAAGTCTTGCTTAACTCACTGGTTTGCTACTTTCAAACTATTCAAAATAATGATGCAGGTTTTATAAAGCACTGACAAATATCGTGATTTTTGAAAATTAATTTTAAGTAAATAGCTGTTTTCTAAAAGTGATGTTTAGAAATCAGGGGTGAAATAATAATTTGATGTAAAACATGGAGCATGACGATGAACATTACAACGATCGGCAAAAAGATAATCAATGGACTCAAGTCGAAAGATACTTATGGCAAATATTTGTCATTATCGCAAATCAGCCATCGCCAAAAGGAAGTGATGTATGACATTTACAAACAGTATTATCACAATACCAATTTTGACTTATTTTTTAATGATTTAAATGAAAAAGATGGTGCAATTATGGTGTTTGAAACCCAGTCAAATACCATTGTTGGTTTTTCGACTGTGGTGCTGAAACATTTTGATTATCAAGGTAAGCGCTATCGTTTTATATTTAGTGGTGATACAGTCATCGTAAAAGAGTTTTGGGGTTCACGTGCTTTGCAGAGCACAATGTTTAAATTGAAATTGAAAATTCGCATGAAGTATCCATTAGATGGCGTATATTGGATGCTGATTTCTAAAGGCTACAAGACCTATTTACTGCTTGCCAATAATTATGATGTCTACTATCCGAATTTCGACAATAAGCATCATAACCTTGCGCCAATCGTGGAAGAGTATTGCAATCGATTTTATGCAAAATATTATGATCGTCACAGTGGTTTGCTTAATTTTGGTGATGATTATCAGCCGCTTAAACAAAGCGTTGCACCGATCACCGATGATATGCGTCGCAAGAATAATAAAATTCATTTCTTTGAACAACGTAATCCAACATGGATTCATGGCACAGAGTTACCGTGTTTAGGGCAACTTGATTGGAAAACGATCGCAAGCTATCCGATTCAATTTTTAAACAAGGAGAAAAGTCACGGCAAAACCGAAGCGATTGATCATCGCCAAGCAGTATTTCAAAAGCTGGAGAGCCATGTATGAGCGCTCAATCCACTGCATTTGGCTTGCCAAAACAGATGCTGAGCCGAACATGGTATTCACATTTGCTGCTGCGCAGTATGTGCAAAGTTGCTGATATGAAGTTCCAAGCGGGTAAATATCACGTTGAAGGTGCACAGCGTAAAAGGCTGAAGAAAATCTTGAAAGATACTCAGCATCCTGGATTACAAGATATTCAGGATTATGAAGATTTTCGTCAATTGCCCCTGACCCGTTATGCCGAGTGGCAAGATGATGTGATGAATTGGCGCAGTGGGCGATCTCCACTTACCAAAAGTGACTTGGTGCGTTTTCAGCCGACGAGTGGTTCAAGTGCACAAATCAAATTTATTCCTTATACCAAAGCCTTTTTGGATGAGCTTGATCAGGCGATTGCGCCGTGGTTAAGCAGTATGTATCGCAAATCATCAGCACTTGCCAAAGGTAAACATTATTGGTCGGTGTCATGGCTTCCTGAAAGCCAGCGTGCCCTAGTCAAAGAAGATAATCTTAACGATGATAGTGCGTTACTGAGCTTTGGAAAACGGCTCATTACCCAGTTTACTCAAGCTGTGCCTCAGCATGTTTCTTTTGCAGGAAATCCTGATGATGCAATGTTTGCAACCTTATGTTATTTGGTGGCGACGGAAGATTTGGCGTTGATCTCAGTATGGAGCCCAACCTTTGCCTTACAGTTGATTGAGCGACTTAATGAGCAAGCTGAAGATGTGGTGAAGGTGCTCATTAGTGGCAAGTGGGGTAAGCGTGATGCATCTCTTGAAAATGTCGATGCGCCACTTGCACCAAATCGTGCCAAACTTTTGATGCAAATGATCGATGAAGGTGAAATTGATTTAGCACGATTATGGCCACAGCTTCAATTGATCTCGTCATGGGATACCTCAGGTGCTAAACAATGGGCAAAACTGCTTCAACAAGAAGTGCCAAATTCTAGCTTTGAAGGCAAAGGGCTTTGGGCGACCGAAGGTGTGGTGACGATTCCGTATCAAGGCAAATATCCATTGGCTTATAAAAGTCATTTTTATGAGTTTGAATATTTACAAGGCGAGCAAGTCGGTCAAATCGTACCGTCGTGGGAGCTAGAAGTCGGTGATCATGTTAGCCCAATCATCAGTGGTGGCAATGGATTATTACGCTATTGTTTGGACGATCATCTCAAAGTGATCGAGTTTTGGGGCAATGTCCCGTGCTTTGAGTTTCAAGGGCGTCGCTTTGGTGTGGATTTGGTGGGTGAAAAACTCTCGCCTGATGTGGCAACACAGCTACTTGGAAAAATCAATCAACAGTTTGCAGTCAAAGCGATTTCATTGCTGGCGGTGGAAACCCATCAAACCAATACCCATCCGTTCTATGCGATTTTAATTGAAACGCTAAATAGCGATGTAGATCAATCTCAAGGAACACATGATTCAGCGAATACAATGGATTCAACTGTTCAAAGTCAGGCGGATTGGATAGATCGTCAGCTTCGTCAGCATTTTCATTATGAATTGGCACGTGATCTGAAACAATTAGATGCGCCACAAATCATCTTGGTCGAAGACGGCTGGCAAGGCTATAAGGATTTGGTCATGAGAGAGGGGATGATTGAAGGCAATATCAAACCTGAGCCATTGAAAAAAATTAGCATTGACAGTTTTAATGCATTCATAAATAAGCAAAATCAGCTTAAACCTAAATCAAATGCACCGTCTGCAAAGAAATCTATAAAGGGTTGATGTATCAAAACTGAATGGAAAGACTGCGACATCAAAAAGGAAGTAAGCATGGATGCCATCGTAAAAACAAAAAATCAAGAAAAAGCGGAAATACCACTTGACCAAAAAACTGATACTAAGACTGATATTAAAACCAGTCAAAGTTCTGTGTCGATAAGTGAAGTACAAAAGCCCTCATCGCAGTTCAATGTTCGTCAAGCGACTGCAGCAGATGAAGCGCCATTATTGAAATTGATCTGTGTGCCGATGACCACCAAAGGCGTGACCATTAGCTTTCAGCGTGAGCCGAGTTACTTTAATGCTAGTCAAGTGATTTATCAGGTCAATGATCATTGCGTGGTGGAAGACATCGCTACACAAAAGTTGGTGGCGTGTTATAGCAATGGTCATCGTCCTTGCTACATCAATGGTGAGATTCAGCCGATGCGTTATGCGAGTGATTTGCGCATTGACCGTGATTATCGTGGCACAACCTTGATGAAAGAAATGGGTTTGCATATGCACAAGACCATGCAAAATCCAGACTTTAATCACATGATCATTTTCAATGATAATCTTGCCGCACGTAAAGCTGTGCAAACGGGTAAAGTCGGCATACCCAATTATTACGATGAGTGTGAAGTCGAAACGTTGACATTAACGGCGATCCGAAAAAATAAAGTGAAAGATAAATTGCTCAGTGCTTCAGAAGATCACGGTTATTTAAGTAATATTCAAATCAAAACTGCGGAACACAATGATATTGAAGCGATGAATCAATTTGTACAATGCATGGCAAAATTTTACAACTTTATTCCTGCTTACGACTTTCACGATTTATTGAATGATTCGAAATATTATCAAGGATTGTCGTTATCCGATTTTCAATTGTACTATTTGAATGATCAGTTGATTGGCATGTTTGGACTGTGGTCACAAAGTAGCTTTAAGCAAACCAAAATATTGGATTATGGTTGGACGGTTGATGTGATTCGACCGATTTACAACCTGTGGGCAAATCTTCGTGGCACGATGAAACTACCGAAAAAAGGTGACTCGATCAAATATCATGCGCTTCATTCATTATTGTGTAAACCAAGTTATTTGGCTTTGCATGATTTGATGTTAAATGATGCGTTGAAACTATCGAAGTCACGAGGTGTAGGCTGTGTGAGCTATACATTGTCGCATCGAGATCCACGTCAGCGTTTGAATCAGTACTATCGTGGAGAGCTCTTGACTGGAGTGCATGGCTTTATGTGTCCGAGCCGTGATCCACGTCCTGATATAGATGCACAACGTATTGCATATTTGGAAGTTGGGCGGATTTAGTGGCAAGTAATGTTTAGATAAGGGGCTAGGCAAAAAAGCCTCAAAACTTTTTTATATCAAAACTGAGGCTTTACCACGACCAAAATAATACATGCAATCAAAATCACTGTCGGTAATTCATTGAAAAATCGCCAAAATTTATGAGATTTATAATGTGCATTGTCGATCAGTTTTTTGCGGTAATAGCCACAGATAAAGTGATAAATCACTAATAAGCCAACCAAAGCCACTTTAATATAAAACCAAGGTGCCTCGTGATAGTGACGTGTTGCATCGCCCCAATCCACAAGAAAATGTGCCGTAATCAGCGTACCAATCATCGAAGGCCACATGATGCCACGATAGAGCTTGCGCTCCATGATTTGAAAGCGTTGATGGCTAATCGCATCATCGCTCATAGCATGGTAGACAAATAAACGAGGTAAATAGAATAGGGCAGCAAACCAACACACGACCGCAATGATGTGTAGTGCTTTGATCCATAAAAAGGCTTCTGAGGGTGCGTCCATCAACGACTCAAATAAATACAATTAATGATCTATTTTAGCAAATACTAGGTGTTGAGCGCATGATTTTGATGACATAGTTTAGCTTCCTATGACCTAATTTTATTATTCAGCCCATTTTCTAAACACTAAACAAGCGTTGACACCACCAAAACCAAAACTATTACTCATGACTGTATTTAGTTTGGCATCACGTTTTTCTAAGACAATATCAAAGCCTGCTGTGCCTTCATCAAGTTCGGTGACGTTGATGTTCGGTGCGATAAAATCATTTTGCATCATCAGCATACAATAGATTGCTTCTTGTACACCAACAGTACCTAAGCTATGACCTGTCATAGATTTGGTTGAGCTCAGGGCAGGGACTTTGCCTTCACCAAAAGCACGTTCCATCGCTTTGAGCTCGGTGATATCACCCGCTGGTGTAGACGTACCATGGGTATTGACATAATCAATCGTATCGACACCATGCTGTTTTGCTTCTTCAAGTGCCATCAAGATACAACGTGTTGCACCTTCACCACTCGGTGCGACCATATCAAAACCGTCGCTATTTGCAGCATAACCAACGACTTCGGCAATGATTTTAGCGCCACGAGCTTGTGCATGCTCAAGTGATTCTAAAACAACAAAACCGCCACCGCCTGCAATGACAAAGCCATCACGATCTTTGGAGTAAGGACGAGATGCTGTTTCAGGCGCATCATTATATTTTGTACTGAGCGCACCCATCGCATCAAACAATAGGCTTTGCGACCAGTGGTCTTCTTCACCGCCACCTGCAAGCATCAGGTCTTGTTTACCCAATTGAATCATATTGTAAGCATAACCAATTGCATCAGCCGAAGTGGCACATGCACTGGTGATCGAGTGAGCAATGCCTTGCATTTTAAATGCGACACCGACATTGGCGGTAATGGTATTACTCATATTGCGAGGGACGAAAAATGGACCGATTTTGCGTGCGCCTTTTTCCTCTAAAAGCTTGACCATTTCAGCGACAGATGCAGTCGAGTTGCCACCGCTACCTCCAACGATACCGTAACGTGGATTACCACCAATCTCATCAATAGTTAATCCTGCATGATTGACCGCATCGACCGCTGCATTGTAGGCATACATTGCACAAACACCCATAAAGCGTTTGAGCTTACGGTCGATTTTGTCAAAATCTTGTTCGGCTGGCGCACTGACATGACTTTTAAAGTTGAGTTCTGCATAACTCGAATTATGACGTGTGCCTGAAATACCGTGCTCCAGAGAATGCTGAACATCTTCTAAGGTATTTCCAATACATGAATTAATACCCATACCTGTAATGACAACACGACGACTCATGGAATGTCCTTTTTTATCAATATGAAAAATCTAACTGCCGACATTTAAGCGGTTTTCAGCAGTGACTGCAATGGCGAAAACTATGCGTTTTGCAATCTCAGACTGAATCATGAAAAGTGTAACATGTTGGCTGATTTTGCCAATTCAGTTTAAAAAGTGAATTTGATTAAATGGAAAATGAGATGAATACACCTTGATCGTTTGAGCTCGCCTCAAAAGTATCATCATTAGAACTCAATCTATGACACATAAAGCAACGCATGCACACAAAACGTGGTTGCAACAGTTAAAAAAATTTCATTTAATCATAAAAGTATCTTAAAAACAGACAGGAAAAAGTAATGGGAGTTAAAAAGCTGATCGTTGAGCGAATTCGCCAACAAACCTTAAAAGTTTCGCCACTGAATAATAATAATCAACAACACATGTTGGCAAAAAGTGGGCAAGTGATCGAGGGCAAAGCGCAACAGCGAGATCAATTTGATTTAGATTATGAAGATATTCATCAGTTGTTTCGTCATCAATTTCCAACGATCACCAAACAAGTGCTGGGCAATCGCTACAATGCGGTAAACAAATATTCAAAGTTTGTCCTGCCAAATGGTTTAGATTCAGCTGCTGATGAGGTGCTTGAGCTACTTGCGAAAGCTTCTATGTCACTGGCATCCACAGAGCGTGTCCTCGCAGAGACAGGTGCAAAATCCATTCAAGAACTCCAACAAAATGCAGAACGTTCAGCACGTGCTTCATCTGCGCTCAAAGAAGTGAATAAAATCTTTGCTGCTTTGCAAGGTGGTGTCAGTGGTGTTGCAGGCATACTTGGTGCTATCGCGGATTTGCCATTATCGGTTTTATTGGCGTTAAAAACCATTTATGAAACAGGTCATGCTTACGGCTTTGAGCTCGATAATGAAGAAGATCAGCAAGCGGTTTATCAGGTTTTAGTCAAGTCGGATTTAGGCTTGATCGCAGAAAAACAGATGCTTTTACTAGGTATTCGTAACTTTAAAGATGTGCTGAGTACCGGCAACTACTCGCAACTGCAAAGCTTTTTAAATAGTAATTATAGCTTTGAAGGCTTCAAAGATGCGATGACTGATGCCGATGGACAATATAAATGGGGCATGCTGAATGCCTTGGGTAAATTTAAATGGCTGCGCTTTACCACACCGATCTTGGGTGGTTTGGTTGGTGCATTTTATGGCACAAAAATGATTGAAGAAGTTGCGGAAAAAGCCGACGAAGTTTTTTCTCACGCACGTCGTTATTTAATTGAAAATCCAGATCAACACATTGCTGTACTTGAAGCCTACAAACGAGGCTATGATCATCAGCAGCAAGTCAACACATTGGCAAAAAATGATGTATCCGTATTATTGAGCCACGCAGGCAGTAATGACAAATCTGCCGATGCACAGCAGAAAACTGCGCAACAACATCTCGATGATAATCCTGATATTGTCAAAGTGAAAGTTGAAAAGCAGGATCAGGCTGAACAACAGTCAGCACCAACAACTGAAGCTGAGATTCACGATGCTGTTGAAGATTTGGCAAAAAAAGAAGTGGTGAGAAAAACGACAACACGTCGCACACGCTCAAAGTCTGCAAGTGCCGTTAGCAAAGTAACAGATGAGAAAGCAGGTGCGCCAACCGCAACGACGAAGGCTACAACAGCTAAGCCAAACGCTCGACGCACTACCAGCTCACGATCCAAAACAGCTACAAAGCAGACTAATGCCAAACAGACAACTGATAAAACAGTACAGGAACAGTCTGCAAAGACTGAATCTCAAGATCAAGCGACACCACGTAAAAGTTAATTGATCATTACTATTGTTTAGTTTGATTTTAGATTTGGTTTAAAAAAGTGACTGCACATCGCAGTCATTTTTTATCTTGATTGATGCGTTTGAGCAAGTATTTGGAAGCATTTACGCTTATTGACCCAATAGCTATTTTGAACTACAATTTCATGCCCTTAAAAAGTGACTCGATTTAGCTATTTATTTTGAGTGTTTTTTGAGGTTGTTCAATAACGGGAGAACTGCCATATGGCAACAACAAATCAGTTGATCCGTAAGGGTCGCACAACTTTGATTGAAAAATCAAAAGTTCCAGCGTTGAAGGCTTGTCCACAACGCCGTGGTGTATGTACTCGTGTATATACAACTACACCTAAAAAACCAAACTCTGCAATGCGTAAAGTGTGCCGTGTACGTTTGACTTCAGGCTTTGAAGTATCAAGCTAT
>LUOR01000022.1 GCA_001626925.1 Moraxellaceae bacterium REDSEA-S32_B1 | reverse complement strand
GCGCCAAACCAACAAGCGATTCCAGCGGTGGAATACTTGATGAGTGAAGAAGGCGGTGCAGCGAAACGCTTTGTGCTGTTGGGTACGGATTATGTTTATCCGCGTACCACCAACCAAATTCTCCGTGCATTCTTGAAGTCTAAAGGTGTGGCAGATGCCGACATCATGGAAGAGTATACGCCGTTTGGTCACAGTAACTATCAAACCATTGTGTCGAACATTAAGAAATTCTCGGCAGGTAAGAAAACTGCTGTGATTTCAACCATTAATGGTGACTCGAATGTACCGTTCTACCGTGAGCTAGGCAACCAAGGCATCAAAGCATCGGATATTCCAGTGATGGCGTTCTCAGTGGGTGAAGAAGAGTTGCGTGGTATTGATACTAAACCATTAGTTGGTCACTTGGCGGCGTGGAACTATTTCATGTCGGTGAAAAACCCAACCAATAGTAAATTTGTTAAAGATTACAAACAGTTTGCGGTTGATTATAAATTGCCAAATGCGGACAAAGTGGTCACCAATGATCCAATGGAAGCAACGTATGTCGGCATCAAGATGTGGGCGCAAGCAGCTGAAAAAGCAGGCTCGACCGAAGTCGATAAAGTGCGTGAGGCGATGAAAGGGCAAACCTACGCAGCGCCGTCTGGCTATACCTTGAAAATGGATGAAGAAAATCATCACCTTTGGAAGCCTGTGATGATCGGTCAGATTCGTGCTGATGGACAGTTTGATGTGGTGTACAAAACTCCAGAAGTGATTCGTGCCGAGAACTGGAGCCCATATATCCCAAAATAGTTTTGTAGCCCACCTACTGCACGGCTTGCGGTAGGTGATTTTTTTATTCTTCGTCGAAGTATTTAACATCTGCTACATCGTTAACCTTGCTCGCAGTACAACTCGTACACCTTGACTCGGTTGCCTTATATCAGAAGTCAATGACTTCGACGATTGCAAACCGAAAATAATAGATTTTTTATAAGGAGCATCATATGAAGCTCTCATCTTTGCTACAGGTTATTGTGACCATTTTGATGTCTATGCATTTGTTCACGATGAATGCTTGGGCAGATCAAAATGCTCAAAATACTGTGACAACATCATCTACAGCGACAGCAAGCATAACAAAACCCGTTGCAGTCGATTCGATTCAACAATTTGTCCAAGGTGATTTTAGCACCCGTAAAAATATGCTGAATCACTGGACAGGATCAATTGAAGAATTTGATCGGTTGGTTGAACTCATTGATAACAATGAACTCTATCAAGACAGTCAAGGTGTTGCTTATGTGATGGAGGATGATGAAAAATTGTTCACCTATTCAAATCGGATTGAGCTCACGACTTGGCCAAGTGATTTATCGCAAGTCACATTGACCAATACGCTACGTCAAGCATTAAACTATGGTCAAGCTCGTACTAAGCTGAAATCTGACGATGCCAAGCAACGCTTACAAGCAGTGAAAATTCTTGAAAAAAATTATCGAGAATTGGACAGCAAAGTTGTCTCTCAGCTTTATGCAGATGAAAAAAATAATCAAGTCAAAGCGGCATTAGCACAGCTCAAAGCACGTATGGATTTCCAAAGTGAAGACGTACTCACCAAAATCAATGCGGTGAAAACGCTGAAAGAAAGCAATAGTCCAGAAGTGTTGGCAGAGTTGCAAGTTGCTTCCCAAGCAAACAATTTAAATCCTGATCTCAAAGTTGCTTTACAAGACGCCAAAGGTAGTATCAAAACCCGTATCCAAGCCAGCGAATGGACTGGACATGTTTTTTCAGGATTGAGTACCGCCAGTATTTTATTGCTGGCTGCGCTGGGTTTGGCGATTACTTACGGCTTGCTCGGTGTGATCAATATGGCGCATGGTGAGCTGATCATGATCGGCGCTTACACCACCTATGTGGTGCAAAGTCTGTTTAAAACCTATATGGGCGATATGCTGGATTGGTATTTGATCGCTGCGATTCCTGCGGCATTTTTGGTCAGTGCCATCATTGGGATGGTGATTGAACGTCTTGTGATTCGTCCGTTGTATGGTCGTCAACTTGAAACCTTATTGGCAACTTTCGGGGTCAGTTTGATCCTGATGCAATTGGTACGGATGATCTTCGGTGCGCAAAATGTCGAGGTCTCGAATATTTCATGGCTGAGTGGTGCTGTCGAAATCACGCCAAGTCTGATGTTGCCATATAACCGTATTGCGATTATTGGTTTTACCATTGTCGTGCTTTTACTTCTGGTATTTTTACTCAACAAAACCCGCTTTGGGCTGTTCGTTCGTGCGGTGACGCAAAACCGTCAAATGGCTCGTGCGGTCGGTATTCGCTCGGCGCGTATCGATATGTTGGCGTTTGGACTTGGTTCTGGACTTGCAGGGCTTGCAGGCTGTGCCTTGGCTCAAGTGGGTAATGTCGGACCAGATTTGGGACAAAACTACATCATTGATGCGTTCTTGGTCGTGGTGGTTGGCGGTGTTGGTCAAGTGTGGGGCGCAGTCCTTGCAGCGCTTGGTCTCGGTGTCAGCGGGACAGTATTAGAAATCGGTATGGGTGCAGTGCTTGCCAAGATCATTTTGTTGGTATTGGTGATTCTGTTTATTCAAAAACGACCACAAGGGTTGTTTGCCATTAAAGGTCGTTTTGTGGAGTAAACACGATGAAAATCATGCAATTATTATCGGATAAGCCACGTAGTGCGCTGTTGATTGGGCTATGTTTTGCGGTGTTATTGGCATTGCCTTGGCTACATCTTTTACCTGCCGATTCGCCGATGCATTTGTCTGCCTATTGGGTGACGTTGATCGGTAAAATCATGTGTCTCGCCATGGTGGCATTGGCACTCGATGTGGTGTGGGGCTATGCAGGGATTTTAAGTCTAGGGCATGGGCTGTACTTCGCACTCGGCGGTTATGCGTTTGGGATGTACTTGATGCGCCAGAGTGCAGGCGATGGCTTGCCAGACTTTATGCGTTTTCTCAGTTGGACAGAAATGCCATGGTACTGGGCAGGCACACAGCATTTTTGGTGGGCGATGATCTTGGTGGTGTTAGTGCCAGGCGTAGTGGCGTTAATTTTTGGTTTCTTTGCCTTTCGTTCCAAGATCAAAGGTGTTTATTTCTCGATCATCAGTCAGGCAATGGTGTTTGCGGCGGCGTTACTGTTCTTTCGCAATGAAACAGGCTTTGGTGGCAATAACGGCTTTACAGGCTTTAAAACCATTTTGGGTTTTGATATTACCTCTGCACCGACACGGGCATTATTATGCTTCGTGACTGCATTGACTTTATTGCTGTTTTATATCGGCTTGCGTCACCTAATGAATCAGCCTTATGGGCGCGTGCTAGGCGCAATTCGTGACAGCGAAAACCGTCTGCAATATCTCGGCTATCGCACACTGTGGTACAAGCTCTCGGCATGGGTGTTGTCTGCGGTGATCGCAGGCGTGGCTGGTGCGCTGTATGTGCCACAAGTCGGCATCATCAATCCAAGTGAAATGAATCCCGTCAACTCGATCGAAATGGCGGTGTGGGTGGCTGCGGGTGGTCGAGGGACGTTGATTGGTCCGATCTTAGGTGCTGGTCTGATTAACGGGGTGAAAACCTACTTTACCGTCGCCTATCCTGAAGCATGGTTGCTGATTTTGGGTGGATTATTTGTGGTGGTGACGATCTTCTTGCCGAAAGGGGTGATTGGCTTGTTCGACCGCTTTAAAAAGGAGGGCAACTAAATGTCAGTCGCTACTCAACACAATACACAGCATGACGACCTTTCAAACAATCATTTGAAAGAACATGGTGGACATGCCAGTGAAGGTTATGGACGCACCAAAACACAAGGTGCAGATTTTAGTCATGGGATTGCATTATATTTGGAAAAAGTCAGTGTCTGGTTCGATGCCTTCCGTGCGCTCAATGACCTGTCGTTGTACATTGAAGAAGGTGAATTGCGCTGCATTATCGGTCCAAATGGTGCAGGTAAAACCACATTAATGGATGTGATCACAGGCAAAACTCGTCCGACAGAGGGTACGGCATTTTTTGGTCAACACTATGATTTGGCGAAGATGAGCACCGAAGAAATTGCTGAAGCTGGCATCGGACGAAAATTCCAAAAGCCCACTGTATTTGAAAATTTTACCGTGATGGAAAATCTATTGCTGGCTGCACCTCGTGATAAGCGGGTGTTTAAAAGTTTTCGTAGTAAATTAAGCAGTGATGCACAGCAAGCACTGGATGAATCCTTGGCACAAATTCGCCTTGAAGAATTTGTCAACAAACCTGCGGGACTGCTATCACACGGTCAAAAGCAATGGTTAGAAATAGGCATGCTATTGATGCAACGTCCAAAACTGATCTTGCTGGATGAACCTGTGGCAGGCATGACCGACGCCGAAACAGAACGTACCGCAGAGCTGTGTTTGGAGCTGAAAAAGAACCATACGCTTGTGGTGGTTGAACATGACATGAGCTTTATTGACACCATCAGTGAAAAGGTCACGGTGTTGGCGCAAGGGGCAATCCTCGCCGAAGGCACATTGGCAGAAGTTCAAGCCAATGAAGACGTGATCGAAAAATACTTAGGGCGTTAAGGAGTAGCACATGTTAGCAGTGAAACAAATCAACCAGTACTATGGTGGAAGTCATATCTTGCGTGATGTGTCGATGGATGCGCCTGTGGGCGAATGTTCTGTGGTGCTTGGACGTAATGGTGTTGGTAAAACCACTTTGCTGAAATGTCTCATGGGCATCTTGCCGATCAAGTCGGGCGAAGTATTACTCGATGGTAAAGACATTGCCAAAATGACGCCTGAACAACGTGTTCGGGCTGGCTTGGCGTATGTGCCTCAAGGACGGGATATTTTTTCGACCTTAACCGTTGAAGAAAATATCTTGATCGGTATGGCAAAGTTTTCAGG
>LUOR01000021.1 GCA_001626925.1 Moraxellaceae bacterium REDSEA-S32_B1 | reverse complement strand
TCATTTAGCATTGTGCGAGGCATAGCGAGTGTAAAATTGGGTTTGGCGATTTAATTTTACTATCTCGCTATTTTTTACAGCAAATGTCAACAGACCCTAGGGTCTGTTGACGTTTCATCCATGCTTTGCGTTATCTGCTAAAACTACAGAAACGAGGCATGAAACGAAGGGAATGGTCACTCCCTTGCCAAGTTTCATAACGAAGTTTATGGCTGTTTTAGCGATAACCTTTCAGGACTAGGATGTTTTTTGACGCTACGTCGTTAGCAATGAGTCATTTAGAATGACTAAATCTCCTCATTACTGCCTAGTATCGCCTAAAAAAACATCCGCAGTCGCAAGCATCTGTGAAATGTCAACAGACCCTAAGTATTAAAATCTGTAGCAAATATAGGGTAAAACTTCACTTTTGATAAGCAAAAGCTGTGCCTTAAATTGATTTATTGTATTGCAAAATTTTAGAACCGTGCGCAGTGTCACTTTTTATTCACATCATGGTTTGGAACACTTCCTATTTTAAGATCTTACATCTTACTTTAAGAAAAAATAGCGTTCTAAATCGTTCGAATTTTGGTAAAAAAATGATAAGTAAAGATGAATGTGGAAAATATTTTAATAAATGGTAATTATGTGTAAATAAATTCCCAAAAATACTGGTAAAGTTTAAAAAATCGAGAAATAATTTAAATCAGTTATTGATACATTAGTTTGCAGGGCGTGGAGGGAATGCGTCGCACCAAAATAGCACAATCTATACGGTGCAATGACCCAAAAAGTCACGACGCAACTGAGCAAGCGATTTGCCACAAGTAAATTGATCAGTCACAGACCAGTGCATTTGCATCAGAAGATAAAGCATTTTTTAAAATTCACTTTTCCCATATACGGAGCCATCATGGAACTCGATCAATACGATAAACAAATCATCGAAATATTGAGTCATGAGGATATGAATCTGAATGAGCTATCAGAGCGGATTCATCTATCGGTGAGCTCGGTACATCGTCGCATCAAAAATTTGATGGATCGTCAGATTATTGGCAAGATCAAACGTGAAATTAATTATCAAAAGCTTGGCTTTAGTCTACATGCCATTTTGCAAGTGTCGTTAAGCCGTCATGATAGTGAAACTTTTGAGCGATTTTTAGCAGCGGTTGAAGACATTCCAGAAGTGACCAATGCCTTTTTAATCACAGGTCAGTCGGCAGATTTCTTACTCGAAGTTGTGGCAAGAGATATGGACAATTATAGTGATGTGCTACTCAAGCGATTGGGTAAGATCGACAATGTGGTGGCATTGCATTCGAGTTTTGTGATTAAGAAATGTGATGTGCTGAATGCGACAGGCTTGTTGCAACGAATTTAGTATCCACAATTTTATAGATGAAGTTGAACGCAGTAGATTTAAAAAAAGCAGTAGTAGTGTATGATGCAGGCAATTTTCTTAGAATTGTTTGTAGGCAAACAATATGCTTAAACATTTTCGTTTTTCAATTATTTTTACCATCATCTGCTTAGCGATTTCAGCCTATTGGGGATATACACACGGTGCGGAAGCAGGTGTACAAACCATGCTCAAAGCGTTGGCAATTACAGCGATTCTTGCGGTGATGGAAGTCTCTCTTTCTTTTGATAATGCGGTGGTCAATGCCTCTGTGCTCAAAGGCTGGGATCCATTCTGGAAGATGCTATTCCTAACCGTTGGTATTTTGGTTGCTGTGTTCGGTATGCGACTGGTTTTCCCACTACTCATCGTTGGCGTTACTGCCGATATGAGTATGATGGAAGTGGCACGTTTAGCGCTCAATGATCCTGATCAATATTCTGCAAAATTGATGGCGCATCATGCTGAGATTGCTGCTTTTGGTGGCATGTTCCTACTTCTCGTATTTTTAAACTTCATGTTCGATGATGAGAAAGATACACATTGGTTCCATTGGCTTGAACGTAAGTCCGCTCACTTCGGCAGCATTCCTGCGGTATCGGTGTTTATTTCCTTAATCGCTTTGATCATCTTGGCTGGGCAAGTGCCTGAAGCACAAAAACTGGTTGTGATCATGGCGGGAATTTGGGGTATTGTGGTCTACGTCGGCGTTCAAGTCATCGGTCATCTGCTAGAAGGAAGTCCTAAGGAAGGTAAAGAAGGCAATGGCAATGCTGAAGTGGGTAAGGCAATCATGAAAGGTGGTTTGGGTGGATTTATCTACCTCGAAGTGCTTGATGCTTCATTTAGCTTTGATGGTGTGATTGGTGCTTTTGCGATCACCAATGATGTGGTGATCATCATGCTTGGTCTAGCGATTGGTGCGATGTTTGTCCGTTCGATGACCATCTATCTTGTTGATAAAGGCACGCTTGACGCTTATATCTATCTTGAACATGGTGCGCATTATGCGATCGGTGCATTGGCAGTGATCATGTTGGCAAGTGGTACAGGCGTGCATGTGCCTGAGTTGGTGACAGGCTTGATCGGGATCATATTTATTGTTTGGGCGGTATTCTCGTCCATTGCGTATAGAAAGCGTGAGCAAGCCAAGCTCAGTAGCTAATACTAGCTATCAAATTATGATCCGTTGAATCTAGGTCGATTTGACTTATCAGAAAAGAGCACTGCGGTGCTCTTTTTGTTTTAAGACTAAACAAGGTGCTATTTGTTACATCATTCAAAAACTGAGATAAAAATAGGAATCAGAAATTGGCATTGAAAAAGTATGTCAAAATGTAAGCCCTGCATTATTTTTGCACGGAAACAAAGGGCAATGCTTGATGAAGTCTGTATTCAAAGTTATATTGCAAGATTCGAACTACATGAATGACTTGAATTTTGCAGAAGTAGACGCATATACAGCATTCATCGCTATATAAAGATTAAAGGAAATAATATTCTCATGTATGTCCCAAGTGTTGATAATGCGCTCGTTCCAATGGTGGTTGAACAATCTTCACGTGGAGAACGTTCATTCGATATTTTTTCTCGTTTGTTGCGAGAGCGTGTCATTTTCCTCACTGGTGAAGTTGAGGATAATATGGCGAATCTGATCGTGGCACAGATGTTGTTTTTAGAAGCTGAAAATCCTGATAAAGATATCCATCTCTATATCAACTCACCGGGTGGCTCGGTCACAGCTGGTATGGCGATCTATGATACGATGCAATTTATCAAACCAGATGTCGTGACTTATTGTATGGGTCAAGCGGCATCTATGGGTGCATTCTTATTGAATGCGGGTGCAAAGGGTAAGCGTTATTGCCTTGAGAATGCCCGAGTGATGATTCACCAACCATTGGGTGGCTTTCGTGGTCAGGCTTCTGATATCGAAATCCATGCACGTGAAATTTTATATATTAAAGAGCGTTTAAATCGCTTGATGGCAGAGCACAGTGGTCAAGATTATGAAACTGTGGCACGTGATACAGATCGTGACAACTTCATGACTGCACAAGCTGCTAAAGACTATGGACTTGTTGATCAAGTACTCAGTAAACGTCCATAACCCTGATAGATCGAATTTGGAGTGTCTATGTCCGAAACAACGAAAGGACAAAAAAGCTGTTCATTTTGCGGTAAAGCGCAATCAGAAGTCGGCAAGTTAATTGCTGGCGAAGATGCCTATATCTGTAATGAATGTGTCGATGTCTGCCTTGACTTGGTGCAAACCAGTCAACAAGTTGAATCAGGTGATTGGGCTTCACGTCCATTGCCAAAGCCACAAGAGATTCGTGAGGCTTTGGATCAATACGTGATTGGTCAAGACTGGGCGAAAAAGACACTGTCCGTTGCAGTATATAACCATTACAAACGCTTGAAGATTACGCAGCAAGCAGGTGCAAAACCTGATATTGAGTTGTCAAAAAGTAATATTTTGCTGATTGGGCCGACAGGTTCAGGTAAGACTTTGCTTGCGCAAACCCTTGCTCGCTTATTGGACGTTCCTTTTGCAATGGCAGATGCAACGACATTGACCGAAGCAGGCTATGTCGGTGAAGATGTTGAAAACATCGTGCAAAAGTTACTGCAAAAAGCGGATTATGATGTCGATAAAGCACAAAAAGGCATTATCTACATTGATGAAATCGACAAGATTACCCGTAAGTCTGAAAACCCATCTATTACTCGTGATGTATCGGGTGAGGGCGTACAGCAAGCTTTGTTAAAAATGATCGAAGGTACAGTTGCTTCGATTCCACCTCAAGGTGGGCGTAAGCATCCACAACAAGAGTTTATCCAAGTCGATACCTCAAACATTATGTTTATCTGTGGTGGAGCGTTTGCAGGCTTAGATAAGATTGTTCAGCAACGTCATGAAAAAGGTGGCATTGGCTTTACAGCAGACGTGAAGAAAAAAGATGAATCGAAAAAACTCGGGGAACTTTTCCGTGAAGTTGAACCAGAAGATTTGATCAAATTTGGTTTGATTCCTGAGTTTATTGGTCGACTACCTGTCATTGCGACGCTAGAAGAGCTCGATGAAGAAGCATTGATTCAGATTCTCACTGAACCTAAGAACGCACTGACTCGTCAATATCAATATTTGTTTGAAATGGAAGATGTTGATCTAGTATTTGAAGACAGTGCTTTGCGTGCTGTGGCGAAAAAAGCCTTGGATCGTAAGACGGGTGCACGTGGTCTACGTTCAATTTTGGAAAATGTCTTGCTGGATACCATGTACGATCTGCCAAGCACCAAAGATATTGGTACGGTGACCATTACCGAAGAGGTAATTCGTGACAATGCCAAACCAGTATTGGCTAAGCAACGCCTAACCAAAACAGCCCAAAAAGAAGATGAGCCATCTGTTGATTTGAAAGTTGTGAATGATCAACGTTCTGCTTAAATTTTCCAGTTGATAAATTTTCTTTAAAAAGCGCATGATCTGTTCATGCGTTTTTTGTTTGCAAAATAAGATTGAAATGTTAAGCTTGCATCAAACCACATTGATGTTGGTGTTGTGGCGTTTTAAAAACCCACGAAGGATTAAAAAAAGAAAAGCACGCTAGAGGGAAGTCATGCGTTATTTATCGATTGTCATCTGTGCCTCCACCATGGTGGGATGCGCATCAACGGGGAAAGAGCACTCGTCACTGTGGAACAAGCTATGGCATAAAGACCATAAAGAAGAAGTTACCACCGATCAAGCGCCAAATAACTCAACCTTACCTGATGTGGATTTGAGTAAAGAACCAGGCTTGCTTGAGCAATATCATGTCGGTGGGTTTTCCTTGGGTGCGTGGGTCAATCAAACCAAAGGGCAAAGCTTTCAACCTGTTAATATCCGCCATCCTGATGCAGCAATGGTCTATTTGTATCGACCTTATACGCAGTGGAATCGCCAAGAGATTGCCGCACCAAATTTTTTCCTAAATGGTGAGCGGATCCCAAGTCTGATTAATAATCACTATTACTGGGTTGAACTCCCTGCAGGAAGCTATCGTTTGAGCACTAGTCATCCATTGATGAATATGCATTTTCAAAAGCCAAAGTTGCTCGACTTTGATGTTGAAGCGGGGCAAACCTATTATATTAAATACGAAGAACAAGGCTTCCGTACTGGTGGTAGCTATAAGAAGCCGTTTTATCTGATGTCAGAGCAACTAGGTTTGCGTGAGATTATGGAAACACAGCTGAAATCGCCAGGCATTAGTTTTGTCAAATATGATGATATTGAGCCTGTGGCATTAGCGGGCAATATTCATCAAGGTCAATATCAAAAAGTGGATGAGGATGAACTATCTGATAAAGAACGTCTAGAGTTGCGTAAACCATTTAAGATTTGGAATCCGCTGACGTGGTAATCAACTTATAATTACGAACAAAAAAAGACGCTAAAGCGTCTTTTTTGTTTTTAGAGTGAAGCTTTGATCATCATGGTTGCATCAATCGTGTCATCACATCCTCAAGCTTTTGTTCGAATCGCACATGATGAAAGCTGTTTTCTGCCAACTCTTCAAAATACGATTGCATCTCACTGACGATTTGTGTTTCTTTACGATTGATAGATTGACCCTCAGGTGTGCTTAAAAATTCGATATAGGCTTGGATTTCTTCCTCAGTATAAATATTTTGCATGATGTCTTTGATTTTGAGCTTAACTTGAGGTTGGGTCATGATTTCTTTTGTCGTATCAAAAAGCAATTGGGCAATCTCTTGAGAGGCGATGAGTTGTTGTGCATCAAGCTGATCACTGCCTGTCATTCTCAAAATAATACTTTCAGACTCGGCTTCAAAATGGGGGTGTAATTCAGCCAAGGTGCTTTGGATGATAACATCTACTTCTGAAAGCTGTAGTAGCTGCTCTACTGAGCTTGCTTTTGCAGGAGCGGCAATCGCCGTAGGGCTAATGAATAAAGCACTGGTGAGTAATAAGGCAAAATTCAGTGGCTTAATTCTCAGCATGACCTGTTCCTTCTTTGATATTCAAAAGCATTTACTATGAATCTCAACATAACATAATGTGACCAAAGTACAATTATTTTCTGAAGATGTGACATAAATAAGTGGATAAGCGGTAGTACTGCTTGTTTTAATTTTTGCCCTCTCCATAAAAAAGCACAACCGTAGTCGTGCTTTATGATGTTCCAAATGGGGTGAACTAATTAGTTCGCTGCATCCACCACTGGGATTTTACCAATTTTCGCTTGCCAAATTTTCGGTGCTGTAGCGTGTACTGATGTCCCGTTGACATCAACCGCAACTGATACAGGCATATCTTCCACCACAAACTTATAGATGGCTTCCATGCCAAGATCAGCAAAAGCAACCACTTCCGCTTCACGAATTGCTTTGGATACGAGATATGCTGCACCACCAACTGCCATCAGGTAAGTCGCTTGATTATCTTTAATCGCTTCAACCGCAGTCGGACCACGATCTGCTTTACCAATCATGCCGAACAAACCAGTTGCTTCAAGCACTTGACGAGTAAATTTATCCATACGAGTCGCAGTCGTAGGACCTGCAGGGCCGACCACTTCATCACCGACTGGATCAACAGGACCAACGTAGTAGATAAATTTACCTTTCAGGTCAACAGGGAGTTCTTCGCCTTTGTTGAGCATATCGACCATGCGTTTATGGGCCGCATCACGACCTGTATAAATTGTTCCATTGAGCAATAAGGTATCACCTGGTTGCCACGCATTCATTTCTTCTTGGGTAATGCTATCCAAGTTGACACGCTTCGAGGTTGAAGTATCCCAAGTCACTTCAGGATAGTCTTCAAGTTTTGGCGCTTGGATATGTGCAGGGCCTGAACCGTCCAATGTGAAATGAGCATGACGAGTCGCTGCACAGTTTGGAATCATACCGACTGGTTTACCAGCAGCATGACATGGGTAATCTTTGATTTTAATATCGAGTACTGTGGTCAAACCACCTAAACCTTGAGCGCCAATACCGAGTGCGTTCACTTTTTCAAAGATTTCAATACGAAGTTCTTCGATGTTGTTCTGAGGACCACGACGCAGTAACTCGTCCATGTTGATTTCTTCCATCAACGATTCTTTGGCAAGCATCATAGCTTTTTCTGCTGTACCACCGATACCGATACCAAGCATACCCGGTGGACACCAACCGGCACCCATGGTTGGCACAGTTTTCAACACCCAATCAACGATTGAGTCAGATGGATTGAGCATTGCGAGTTTTGATTTATTTTCAGAACCGCCGCCTTTGGCAGCCACGGTAATATCAACGGTGTTGCCTGGCACGAGTTTGTAATGAATCACCGCAGGCGTATTGTCTTTGGTATTTTTACGACCGAATGCAGGATCAGCCAGTACAGATGCACGAAGCACGTTACTACTTTCTAAATAACCTTGACGAACGCCTTCATTCACCGCATCGTCTAGGCTCATAGTCAAGTCAAACTTGACATCCAAACCAACCTCTAAAAAGACATTAACAATACCAGTATCTTGACAGATCGGACGATGTCCTTCTGCGCACATACGAGAGTTAATCAAGATTTGCGCAATCGCATCTTTTGCCGCTTTATTTTCTTCACGGTCGTAAGCCCGGCTCATGGCTTGGATAAAATCTGTAGGATGATAGTACGAAATAAATTGCAGGGCGTCCTTGACCGAGGTGATCAAGTCATCTTGTTTGATAATGGTCGTCATATAAATCTCTTTTGCGGGCAGATAGCTAGCGGGGGGAATTATACGAGAAATTCACCGCCTTGTGGTGAAAAAATGGGTGAACTGTGCCAAAGGTCGGCGTATATTAATGAAAACCGTTTAATAAAATAGCCGATATAATCATGAGTGGCACAATACGCTTTAATCATCTATTTAATGAAATAGACGCAACTGTATGAGCAATCAACTTCTTGCAAAAAACATCATTGACATTTACCGCAAATATGGACGAGAGTGGACCGCACTGCGTGGTGAATATTTGTATGAACAATCTTGGCTTGATCGGTTTTGTGAAAAACTGCCGAGCAATGCAAAAGTATTGGATTTAGGCTGTGGTTCAGGTGTGCCGATTGCACGTTATTTAAGCGAGAAAGGTTGTGCAATTACTGGTTTAGATAGTTCGGAAGTGATGCTTGAAATGGCACAGCAAAATTTCTCGGTGGAGAAATATCCGAATCATCGCTGGATTCTTGGCGATATGAGAAATGTTCAGCTTAATGACAATACAGAGTCAGCTTTCGATGGGATATTAGCATGGGATAGTTTTTTCCATCTCACTGCTGAAATTCAACGGCAGATGTTTGCGCAGTTTCAGCGATTCTCCAAAATCGGCACGATGTTGATGTTTACATCAGGTCCAAGTGATGGTGAAGCGATTGGTGAGATGTTTGGCGAGGCCTTATACCATGCGAGTCTGTCTCCTGATGAATATCGTGAACTACTTGCGCAACATGATTTTCAAGTCGTAGAGATGGTTGCTGAAGATCCTGACTGTACAGGACATACCGTGTGGTTGGCGCAGAAAAAATCGTCTTAAAAATGTGACTGTATAAAGGTCAGGGTGAGCAGAACGTGAGTGAAAGCAAAAAATATATCAACGTGATCCAACATCTTGCTTTTGAAGATTTGGGCAGTTTTAGCAAGGTGTTTCAATCGCAAGGTTTTGAAATTCGCTACTACCATGCGGGTGTCAATATTCCTGAATCGATTTATATGGATGAATCGATTTTAGTGGTGTTGGGTGGTCCAATTGGCGTCTATGAGACGGATATTTATCCATATTTACAGCAAGAGATTGATGGGCTGAAATACCGTATTCAAAATCAATTACCCACATTAGGCATTTGTTTGGGCGCACAATTGTTGGTTGCGGCAAGTGGTGCAAAAGTCTATGCAGGGCATGTTAAAGAAATCGGTTGGTCTACTTTGCAACTGAGCGAGCAAGGCTTTGCAAGTCCACTTAAACATTTACATGATGTGAATGTATTGCATTGGCATGGTGATACTTTTGATTTGCCATCGGACGCCACGCTTTTGGCAAGTTCTGAGCATTATCCGCATCAAGCCTTTGCGATGGGTAAACACTTTTTAGCGATGCAATTTCACCCTGAAGCGGATGCACAGCGTTTTGAGCAATGGTTAATTGGACATTGTAGTGAGCTCAATCAAGCCAAAATTGATATTTTGCAACTGCGTGCGGATAACCAGCGTTATGGTACGGCGCTAGCACAGGCAGGTGAGCAGTTATTACTTGAATGGTTAGCAGGATTATAACGATCTCGACACACTTAGTCCGACATCGCAACATCAGTATCGTAACTTTAGCATCGCAACTGCGTCGTCAATGAATAAATGAAATGGAAAAATATTCACATGCAAGACTTGCTTGATTTAATGCAAACCCTACGAAGAGAGTGCCCGTGGGATCAGAAACAAACGCCTGAAACTCTGACGAAATATGCCATTGAAGAAGCTTATGAGGTCGATGCTGCAGTGCGTTCGGGTGATATAGCACATGTCAAAGAAGAACTTGGCGATTTACTGTTACAAGTGGTTTTTCAATCGCAAATGTATGCTGAGCAGGGAGCATTTAATTTTCAAGATGTGGTCGAAACTTTAAAGGAAAAATTGATTCGCCGTCATCCGCATGTCTTTGAACCGAATTTTCAAAATTTAGATGAAACGGGTGTCAATCAGCTTTGGCAACAGATTAAGGCTCAAGAAAAGCAACAGCAGCAGAAACCAGTCAGTCGATTGGAGAAAGTGAAAGTTGGCGCAAGTATTGATCAAGCGCAAAAGATTCAGCACTATGCGGCGACATTAAACTTCTAAAGCTTGATGAAGAATTACAAGAACTTCGTGAAGCCATGAAAGCAAACGACACTCAACACATACAAGAAGAGTTAGGCGATTGTCTTTTCGCCTTGATCAATGTCGGTCGAAAGCTTGATCAAAATTGTGATCAAGCATTGCATGGCACGATTGCCAAATTTCGCAAACGCTTTGCCTATATTGAGCAAGCGTTAGCACAGCAAAACCTGACACCAGAACAATGTGATTTGGCACAGCTTGATCAACTTTGGGATGAAGCCAAAGCACATGAACGTCAGTAAATTCTGCTTAAAAATTATTGTACTGTTATTCGGATTCTGTAGTTTATTTGCAGGGATGGTGCATGCCAAAACCACATTAAGCTTTGAGCAATGGAAAGCTCGACAAGAGCGTATTGACCAGCGTTTAATGGA
>LUOR01000020.1 GCA_001626925.1 Moraxellaceae bacterium REDSEA-S32_B1 | reverse complement strand
AAAAGTATTTAAAACGACATTTCATGTCGTATGGCTTACGCCAGTCGCTTATATCCTCGGGCTAAACCCCGAGGTTTTACGCTCCAATGGATAAATTTCTAAAACTTAAATTTGTCAGCGTAGTCATTATTTAGATGTAATCTGCGCAGGGTCGGTTGCCACTTTTTTACCGACTTTGCGCCACGGATTTTTTTTCATACCGTGTTCTTCCAACTGATCTAAACCCCACCATAGTGCAGGGATCAATCTGGTTTTGATCAAAGGCAAGCGTGTCACATCAAGACCTGTCCACGGTAAAAAAGGATTGCGCCGTGCAAATGCCCATAGCTCGATACGCATCGAAGGGCGTGCGCTTAGTCCACGTGCGTGGAAGCCATAAGTATCTGCAATGACTAAAGTGTTGGCGGAAACAGCAAATTTTTTCGGTGCGCCATAGTCCAAATCCACAAGTTGACTTTCTTGGATACGAAACGAACCACGCTGTGACATACGATCACTGTCTTGGATATTGAGCGCACGTTCACGCTCCCAAGCCAATCGCTTGTCATTGAGCAGATGCGAACCCGGTACATAGACAAAAGGTCCTTCATCTTCCGCTACATCGGTAAAAAATAACCACGCTTTCATACTCGGGTGGAATGTATCGCTATGCAGTGCCGTTTGTGGATCAGGACGAGATTTGCGTACCTGTGAAATGATCACTTGCACATAATACAACGGCTGCAGTTTAAAGCTTGCAACATAGTGAATCAGATGTTGCCAATAGCTAGACTCAAGCAACTTTTTGGTATGGGGTAAGTTCGGCAAAGTGCGAAAATCGAGCGCCATACGCCTTGTCACGGTGTCACCTTGTAGGGTTTCACGTGTAGGGAGTGGAGTTTCGATGAGTTCTTTTTTTAAGGCTTGAAACTCGGCATCAGGTAAGAAGTTTTTTTTGAGAATAAAGCCATTTTGCTGATATTGTGCAATATCTTCTACGCTGAGAAATTGTGCCAATTTCTCACGACGAGCTTGGGCGAGAGTAAAGGCGTGTTTGACTCGAAACTCATGAAGACCCAAATCATTGAGTGTTTGATTGCCCAAAATTGGGTGATCGACAAAAGAGCTTGAGGTGGATAGCGTAGAGGCAATCCACCACGGAAATTTCTTCGGATCAGATTTGGCAATGTGTTTGAGCTCATGCAAGGCTTGCTGAGTTTGCTTCCTTTGCCAAAATTGCTGAACTTTCTTAAGCTTATTTATCATAGATGATCTTTTTTGATGTGCGTTTTATGAGCGCACTAAACCAACTTCAAGCACTGAAAATAGGTCATCAGCAATCGACGTACCGAATTGATCATCAATCTCACGGATACAGGTTGGACTGGTGACATTGATCTCCGTCACATAGTCGCCAATCACATCTAGTCCGACAAAGACTAAACCTTTTTCACGTAGGAATGGTCCGACTTTTTCAGCGATCTTACGGTCATTCTCTGTGAGTGGTCGAGCTTCGCCTCGTCCGCCTGCAGCGAGGTTGCCTCGTGTTTCACCATTTTGCGGGATACGTGCGAGGCAGTATGGCACAGGTTCACCGTTGATCATCAAAATCCGCTTATCCCCATCGACGATTTCGGGAATATAGCGCTGTGCCATGATCGGGAGCTTGCCATTTTCGGTGAGCATTTCTAAGGTTGAACCAATATTTGCACCGTCAGCAGTCAGACGGAAAATGCCCATGCCGCCCATGCCATCTAATGGTTTCACGATTACATCTTGATGGCTTTTGATAAATTCACGAATTAAGGATTGCTGTGAAGTCACCAAAGTTGGCACTTGTAACTCAGGGAATTGCGTCGCAAATAATTTTTCATTGCAGTCACGTAGCGATTGAGGCTTGTTAATAATCCAAGAACCTTCACGTTCTGCTTGTTCTAAAATATATGTTGTGTAGACAAAATTCATGTCAAAAGGTGGGTCTTTACGCATCAAGATCACATCAAAATCTGCCAAAGACTGCGCTGATTTTTCGCCGAGTTCATAATAATGACTATAATCTTCAAAGATTTGAAGCGGTGCAACTAAGCCAAAGGCTTTGCCCTGATCAATATATAAGTCGTGTTGTAGCGCATAGCTGAGCACATGCCCACGTCGAGTTGCAGCCCAAAGCATTGCCATGGTGGAATCTTTTTTGAGATTGACTTGTTCAATAGGGTCCATGACTACCAGTACACGCATGATTTTTAACTCAATCGATTTGTCTTTGGGCGTACAGTATAGTCAAAAAATAAGGCACTGAGTATTGCAAATTGAAATACGCAGTGCCCATTATTGTCAAATTTTGTGAAGTATATTTATTCACATGGATGGATAAGTTGTTGTTTTATCAGTTAATTTTAGCCTAATTGTATGTATTGAGCATATTTGGGCTTAATCGTCTTTAGGTGTAGATGTGCCTTGGATTTTTTCTTCCACTTGATCAAAGTCGGTGTGACGAACGTCTAAGCCTTTGACCATATAAATCACTTGTTCAGAAATATTGCGAGCATGATCGCCGATACGTTCAAGTGAACGCAACACCCACATTACGTTGATGACACGGCTAATATGACGTGGATCTTCGATCATATAGGTCATCAAGGCGCGCATCGCAGAGGAATACTCACGGTCAATATCTGCATCAGCTCGCATCACATGTAATGCCGCCTCGGCGTCAAGACGTGCAAAAGCATCCAGTGCTTCACGAATCATGATACGTACTTGGTTGCCGATATGACGTGTTTCCATATAGCCACGAGGCGATTCGCCATCTTCCGATAGTGCTTGGGCAATACGAGCGATTTTAGCTGCTTCATCGCCAATCCGCTCAAGGTCGGTATTGGCTTTACTCATCGCCAAAACCATACGCAAATCACTGGCAGCAGGATGGCGACGTGCCAAGATGAGTGTCAATGCTTCATCAATATCACGCTCATGTTGATTGACATTGTTGTCTTCTTCTTGGACTTTGACCGCTAAGTCTAGATTGGTGTCAAGCAAGGCGTGGATTGCATTGGCAACTTGTTGTTCGACGAGGCCGCCCATTGCCATAAACTTTGCGTTCACGTCTTCGAGGTTTTCGTTAAATTGTGATGAAATATGATGACTAAACACAGAAGTAGATGGTTCCAAGATGAGCACTCCAAAAAATTGTAAACTTTTTAGCCAGTATTAAATAGTGGTTTTATGAAGTTTTTATGACAAATTATGAAGCAACAACAATTAAGTGTTGCAAAATATAGTTAAAATCGTCTGTTTATCACTTCAGCCATTGGTTGAATTCCATCAAATCTTGTTCTTGCAATTGTCCTGCTTGCGCCTTGAGCTGTAATGCACTGAGAATATAGTCATACTGTGCATTGACATAGTCTTGTTGCGCAGCGTAGGCGTTGCGCTGTGCGAGTAAAACGTCGACCATGGTTTTGATGCCTTCACGGTAGCTTGCCTCAGAGGCATTGGCGACTTGTTCGGCGGATTGCTGTGCGCTTCTATAGGCATTTAATTGCGTGTAGGCGCTACTGACTTGTAGGAATGCACGTTTGATTTCAGTTTGGATTTGACGCCGTGCAATATCGATCTCTGCATAGGCGACATTGGCTTCGATTTTCGATTTTTTAATGATGGCATTGCGTGTGCCTGTGTATGGAGTCCAATTTAACTCAACGCCAAATTTATCGGTTCGTCCGTTGCTACTGATGACTGTTTCAGGTGTTTGCTTATTCCAACCCGTGCTTGCAACAGCTTCAATTTGTGGAAAATAATCGGCTTTATCCACATTGATCTTTTGCTCAGCGACCTTGTGTGCTAAACGACTTTGAATCAGATTGAGATTGTTGCGCTCTGCCATATCAAGCCACGCGTTGAGATCATTTGGAATTGGATTTTGATATTGAAAACCTGTGTCCAAGCGTGCCAATGGGGTATCGAGATTGCCAACCAATTGTTGAAGTTCTTCTTGTGCAAGTTGTAGTTGAATGTCACTAGCAACCTTTTTGGCAATCGCACTTTGATGTTGTGCTTCTGCTTCGCTAACGTCGATCTTTGCGACTAGACCTTCTCGGTATTGTGCACGAATCATTTCGGCTTGCTTGGCAAGACTGGTGACTTCTTGTTGATTAACTTCGACCAAGCGTGCCTGACGGAGCACATTGAAATATTTTTCAGCGACATTCAGCATCAACTCTTGTTGTTGCGCCAATAGCTGCACTTCTGCAAGCTCAGTGGCAATTTTTACTTGCTTATAAGTCTGCCAAACATCCCAACGAAATAATGGCTGACGAATACTTGCACCAACTTGTCGCGTGGTTGATTCATCATTAAAAAAGTTAAAGCTTGGCGTCAAAGTACCTGCGCCAGTTCCACTGCTCGGTGCATTATTAGCATCATCCAAATCTTGATATTGCTTATAATATGAGGCATTGACAATGACAGTCGGTAGTGCTGCGGCTTTGGCAATACCGAGATTTTGTTGCTCGATTTGAAAGCGTAATTGATCTGCCTGCCAAGTTGCATCTTGCATCAGTGCACGCTGGTATGCTTCGACGAGATCGATCGCCCATGCGCTGTGGCTGATTGAAATACAACTCAATGTTGTCATTAATATTTTTTTTATCATAGTGCGTTCAATATATCCATATCGGTTTCGCTTTGGGTTGAATCCATCAATTAAAAAGATACTCGCCCCACGAGTTAAACAGTATCTTTGAATCGGTAAAGATTATTCTAAAAAATAAAGCTTAAAAAAAGTAGCATATTGTACCAATCACTAAAAGCGTCGTTGCGCCAACTTCGGCAATGATCAATGCCCACATAAACCCAGAAACTAAGAAAGCTGGCAATTGTGCGGATTTACCGAGGCGATGAGGCTTTTGAAATTGATTATGCGTATCTTGTAAAAAACCGTGCAAAATATAGCTAAATACCGAAGCATAAAAGAACACCAAATTGGCAATTACACACCACAACAAGGTTGTACTGGATAAATTCGAAAAGCTCGCCAAGACCGCTAAAATCAAACTGGCAGGGGCGTACAGTAAAGCAGAACGATGGGCGATATCGACATAGTAATGCGCACGAGCATGTTCAGACTGGCGGATTTGTAGATATTTCCAAACCCCAGTCAGCATCCCGATCAGTAGAAAAATACCACTGGCAACAATGCCGATCTCGGCAGCAAGTGGCAGATGAATTGAGTGATAATCCATTTTTATACATTCTATCCATTTGATAATTATTTAAAAACCAAAATAAAAGCTGGTTTTTTAATTGAAAACATTGGCACGTTTCGATAAAAATAATGCTAATATTTTATGATAAATTGAACAACCTTGTTGATTGTAGCTTTTATTTCAATTCGATGTCGATTTTTTCAACGCAAATACGCTAGGCATTTTGGCATAAAAGCAATTCTACAGTTGTTTTATAAAACGCATAATTTTGATGATGTACTCACAATTGGGGTAACGACAATGAAGCTTAAATCTCTCCCACTGGCTTTATTTGCACTGTGTTTCTCAAGTCTAAGTTTTGCCAATCAAGCTGTAAATAGCGTCGATGTTGCCGCAGCATCACAGCAGGCAGAATTAACCACGGATCAAGTTGTGCAACCTGAAGTCGAACCACCAACGGGAACGGCACTTGATCTTATTCCTGAAACGATTGATAAAACGCCAACCATATTACCTGAGCAGTCGAATCATAAAATTGTACCGCCAACAGCTGCAACAAAATCGGATTCGTGGTGGGATCGAACGCAGGACAAATTTAGCAATAGCTTGCAAAAACGTGCGCACAGTATCAATGATTGGTTCGGTGAACCTGATCCAGAGGAGCCAGCATGGGCGACCTTACGATTGATTGTTGATACCGAATGGGATGAGTACGAAGATGTTTCTGTAAAACCGCGTGTGCGAGGCAAAATTAAATTACCTACGCTTGAAAATAAATTGAGCTTGGTATTTGGTGACGATAGTTTAGATAACGAAATCCGTAACAACGTGGCGATCAGCAATGAAAATCCACGTGGTGATTCAGACGATGTTTTGGATAGTCAACAAACTCGAGATAACAACTCGTCATTGGCACTGCGTTGGTCTCAGTGGAAAAATCCGTGGGGAGTCGATACTGATGCCGACCTCGGTGTGCGCTCAGGAGATGACATCTACGCACGCCTCAAGCTGGAAAAAGATTGGGATTTGAATAATAACTTTAGCACCCATGCCGAGCAGATTTATCGTTACGGTTTGGATAGTAAAGATTATCTTCGAACCAATTTTGAGATTCGCCATGCACGTCCAAATCAGGCATTTCTAAGTGATCAATTGACATTGACCTACACGGATGATGGTTACGAGCAGAACTTCAATTGGGACAATCGCCTCTATCGACAACACCAATTTTTCCATGATCATTGGTTTAATTATGGTGTCTACACGGGTGGCGATATTGATGACAATCAACCTGAACTCGACAGCTATGGTCCATTTTTGGGATGGCGTCAGCCGTTTTTACGTGAATGGTTATTTGTACAAGCCGAAGTCAACTATTACAACGATGAAGATTTAGACCGTGATCATCATGTTGGTGCATTACTTCGCTTAGAAACATGGTTTCAATAAATTCAGTGTAGCGAATGATTGAAAAGTGCTGGCTACTTTCCAAGTCAGACTATTCTAAATGATGGTTTATTCGCTTGATCATTAGGCGCATTTCGTTGAAGTGCGCTTTTTTATGCAGTATTGGTTTTACGTTTTTGAGCAAGAGTGTGACAGCCTTGTTACACCAGTCACAATTCGATAACGATAAACGCAAGATTCATGCGTATTGATTTTGCATAATTATACAGTTCATTTTTTTGTAAAAAGAGGATATAACAATGTTAAAGCAAACTCATAAAACTACAGCGGTGTTGGCAAGTGTAGCAATGAGCGCAGCGTTATTAGTCGGCTGTGCAAGTGCAACACCATCGCAAAATCGTATCGGTGCAGCAGCAGTTGGCGGTGCACTAGGTGGTGCGGTTGGTGAAAAAGCAGGTGGACGTACAGGTGCAGGCGTTGGCGCTGCTGCAGGTGCAGGTCTTGGTTCAAATAGCCAAGGCAGTAGTGGCACAGGTTCTACCTCAAGTGCAATCGGTGGCGCCGTCGGTGCGATCATTGGTGAAAAAGTCATCGGGGGTGCGGAAGGTGCCGCAGTTGGTGGTGCGATCGGTGGTGGTGCAGGTGCAGCGGTTGGTGAAGGTCGCTAATTGCCAAGAATCGATTAACCAACCTCGATTGAATCAAAAAAGTTGCGTCATTGGCGCAACTTTTTTATGTGCAATTTTTTATGTCCAATTGAATTGGGCTAATCATGTTGAGTCAAATTTTTAGCCAACTCTATGGTCTGAAATTTTGCATTGTTCAAAGAATCTTGATGGCGTTGATCGGCAAACTCTTGGTATTCAGAACGAATTTCATAAAAATCTTCAACGCCAAGATGTTGTAGTGGTCGTTTTGATTACACGTTTTTATTGTTTAGAACGAAACAGCGATCGTGTACCTTTTGGCTTTTTACGGCGGATATAGACGACTTTTTCTACAGTGGCGATCCGTTGTCCTTGTTCATCAATAATGTCGAGATGATAGGTGCGGAACACAGGTTCATGATTCAAAGCAAGCTGACGAATTTCTGTGAGTTCTTCAGGGCTGATTCGGACATCCGCATAGACTGTACCACGCCCAGGTGAAAGGAATTGAATCGTTGCAGCTTTATCCCAAACGATATATTTCTCACCCAGTTGATGCATCAAAATCAACATATAAAATGGGTCAACCATCGCATATAAGCTACCACCAAAGTGCACACCGACAATATTTCGATTTTTGCGAGTGAGTGGCATTTTGACTCGAATAAAGCCCTCATCGAGGTGCATTTTTTCGACTTCGATACCTGCGCCACGAAACGGTGAATAAAAATTCAAAATAAACTTGGCTACACTCGGTAGACGATTAATTACTGTACGTATGTCCATAAAGTCAATTTATCTCTTCATCTTTTACTCCATACTAATCGGAGTTTGAGGAAAAACAAGCACAGATTGACGACAATCCTATGTCGATAGGATTTTACTCAGTCGGTTTATCTCGTCGATTGTGTATTGAACGTGGGTAAACGATATCTTCAGGATTATTTGGGAAGAACTATGCAAGCATTACAGCAATCAAAACAGCAACTACAACAGCAAGCTCAACAATACTGGGTCAAAACCACAGACGGCGAGCAACTTTTTGCGCAAAGCTTCGGTGATGCAAGTAAGCCTGCGATGGTGCTCGTACATGGCTATCCTGACAATCAAGAAGTGTGGGAGTTGGTGATTCCGCATTTACTCAATGATTTCTATGTGATTAGTTACGATGTACGTGGTGCAGGGCGTTCGACTATTCCGAAGAAACTATCAAGCTACCGATTGCCACAACTTTCTAAAGATTTAAATGCAGTGGTGGAGCAGGTTATCCCAAACCGCCAATTTCATCTCGCAGCGCATGATTGGGGTTCGATTCAAACATGGGAATCGGTTACAGAAGAAAGCTTTCGTGGAAAAATTTTATCTTATTCGACTATTTCAGGACCGTGCTTAGATCATGCTCAGCACTATTTGCAAAAGGCAAAAACGGCTCAACCACTGAATGCGTTGAAAATGCTCAGTAAGTCTTGGTATATCGCTGTATTTCATTTGCCATTATTGGCGCCGACCTATTGGCGTGTAAGCTCGGTGAATCAGTGGCAAAAGTTTTTAAACAATTTGGAAAAAACCAAAGGGCTACCAGTAAGCCAAGCGGTGTTACAAGATGGTCAACATGGTATTGCGCTGTATCGTGCGAATTTCATTCCAACCATGCTGAAACCAAGAAAACGCTATGCACAGTGTCCTGTACAAGCGATCGTATTGAAGCGTGATCGTTTTGTCAGCCCTGAATATATTGATGAAGTACAACATTGGGCAGATGATTTTAGCCGTGTTGAGGTGGATGCGAATCATTGGGCAATCTTAAGTCAACCGCAACGTATTGCACAGTATATTTCTGATTTTGCAATGAAATATTAACTCCCAGTGTTTTGTGAAAGCTCAATCGAGGACTTTATTTCGATTGAGTTTTTTTATGTCTGAGGATTTTTAAAATGAGCATTTAAGCACATTAAATCTTGTGGCTAATCAGATTTTTGCACCGATTCGCAAAGTGACTGATAGAATAGCGACTGATTCTTTTTAGTTGTATGTTTTATGAATGCAGTTGTGATTGCAATTTTACTGATGTTCGCTTTGTCTTTGGCAAGGGTGTCAGTGGTATTTACCTTAGTTATTTCCGCCGTTGTCGGTGGGTTGGTCGCAGGGTTAGGTATTTCAGATACGGTCAAAGCCTTTAATGAGGGCTTAGGTGGCGGTGCGGAAGTGGCGTTATCTTATGCTGTATTAGGTGCATTTGCTTTAGCGCTATCAAAGTCGGGATTGCCAGATTTGTTGGCGCATAAGCTGTTGGGTTTGCTCGGACAAGAAGCGGAACATGTCAAAACTGCAAAATTAAAATACGTGCTTTTTTCGATTTTATTTGTTGCTGCGATCTTTTCACAGAACTTGATTCCAGTGCATATCGCCTTTATTCCTGTAATGATACCACCCTTACTCAAAGTCATGAATCATCTCAATCTTGATCGCCGTGCGGTGGCTTGTGTGCTGACAATGGGCTTGGTTGGGACGTATATGCTGCTTCCAGTCGGTTTTGGTGCGATCTTTTTAGAACAAATCTTGATGGGTAATATCAACGAAGTGGGTGCGAAATATAACCTACAGGTTGAGCGTTGGATGTTACCAGTCGGTATGGCGATTCCTGTTGCGGGGATGTTTTTAGGCATGTTGGTTGCGGTGTTTTTTAGCTATCGCAAACCACGCCAATATCAGATGCAAGCCGTAGCAAGCGTGCAAAAGATGGATTTGGAACAACCGCTCCAAACTGAAAAAAATGCAAATCTTGATCTCGCCGAAGAGCTAAAGCATGACGGGCAAAGCTTACAATCCGACGCCAAAGGTGTTCCGCAGATTGCTAAAAAGACTTTGTTGATGGCATGCCTTGCTGTCGTTTTGACGATCACTGTGCAACTCTATGCTGGCTCAATGATTTTGGGTGGTTTGATCGGTTTTGCAGTGTTGTCGGCAGCAGGGATTTTTAAATGGCAACAAGCCGATGATGTCTTCGTGCAAGGTATGCGGATGATGGCATTGGTCGGTTTTATCATGATTGCTGCATCAGGGTTTGCCTCAGTGATGCAAGCGACGGGTCAAGTCGATAGCTTGATTCAAGGCGTGATGGCTGAGCTTGGTGGGCATAAGGCGTTGGCGGCATTTTTGATGTTGTTAATTGGTCTCTTTGTGACACTCGGCATCGGTTCATCGTTCTCGACCGTACCGATTTTGGCAGTGATTTATGTGCCACTGTGTGCCCAGTTTGGTTTTTCACCTTTAGCGACTGTGGCGTTGATTGGAACAGCAGCGGCGCTCGGTGATGCAGGTTCTCCAGCTTCGGATTCGACCCTTGGCCCGACAGCAGGACTCAATGCAGATGATCAACATGATCATATTTGGGATACCGTGGTGCCGACCTTTTTGCACTTCAACATCCCACTGCTGATCTTTGGTTGGATTGCGGCGATGTATTTATAAGCCTGTATTTATAAGCCTGTATTTATAAGCATGATCTGAAAGAACGTTAACTTCTCTAAGCGATGGTGTTTATTTCACTTTTTGATAAACACCATTGGCATAGACACCATACCCAAAACCACAGCTAGAAACATCGCCTTTGGTTTGTTTGACTTGAACAAACTGTTTGCTCAGTGACGCATTAGAAAAATCTAAATCAATCTGACAATCTTCGTAGCGATATACTGCATGATGTTTGCTGGCTTTACTGTTCGTCCCGCCATTTTTCTTGGTCATTTTGATATGAAACTCGCCCAAATTTGGCCCATAAATCAGCCCGAAAAGACCCATTCGTAAACCATAAAATTCCACGCCATAATGATCACCCTGATCCGTGACCGTCACCATATCCCATGCACCTTGCCCTGCATAACTGACATATTCTCCTACCACATTGTGGTTGCGATAGAGATTTTTCGGCAGTTTGCTGAGGTTGTACTGGCTTTTTTTATCCTTTGGCAACAGCGCATACCATGCTTTCGCCCATGCATATTGTCCGAGCTTACTATAGGTGAGCCCGATATTATTGTACGCTGTGGCGAGGTCGGCTTCGGTCAGTTGATTGGGTACAGTGTCTTGATTAATCAAACAAAAATGAGTGTGTGCAGCGTTATTTTTAAAGGCTTTTAAGGCTTGAGTATAGTTCTTTTGTTGGTAAAACTTCGCACCTTGTTGCTTTAGGCTAGGAATTTTTTCACAGGCTTGACGAATTTCGGCATCCTGATCTATGGCAAGCCCTGGACTGGATACTGCGAGCAACATGCTAGCGCTGACAGTGAGAATGTAAAATTTCGACCATGTTGATTTTTTGAAGATGCTGGATTTTTTCATGGTGCTCACAATTATTTTAATCAAGATGCTTTATATTGCACCAAAATGTGACTTTTAGAAATGCGCCATTTGTGTACCTTTTCCAGTGAACTTGTGTGACATCAACCTGATATTTAAAAAATGGTGTGCCAATTTAAGGATATCTTTTTGAAAAATAACAAAATAATTATTTTGGCATAATTATTGAATCTATCTCATTACGCTAATTTGGCTACATATTTAAATTTTCCTTTGTTTAGGGGCTTCAAAAATGATTAAACAACGCATTATGCCACTGTCTTTTTTAGTCGCAGCCATGATGGGCAGCGTGACTTTGGTTGGCTGTTCTAAACCTGCAGATAAAACTACGGACGCAACCACAAAAACCGAGAGTACAGCACCTGCGGCAAGTGGTGACACCATTAAAGTCGGTATTTTACACTCCCTGTCTGGCACCATGGCAATCTCGGAAACTTCACTCAAAGATACCGCCTTGATGACCATCAATGAAATCAATGCAGCGGGCGGTGTGTTAGGTAAAAAACTCGAACCTGTAGTGGTTGATCCTGCATCGGATTGGCCGTTATTCGCAGAGCGTACTCGTCAGCTATTGACGCAGGATAAAGTCGATGTGATTTTCGGTTGCTGGACTTCTGTTTCTCGTAAGTCAGTCTTGCCAGTGGTTGAAGAGCTCAATGGCTTATTGTTCTATCCAGTGCAGTATGAAGGGCAAGAACAATCGAAAAATATTTTCTACACGGGCGCTGCGCCAAACCAACAAGCAATTCCAGCAGTGGAATACTTGATGAGTGAAGAAGGCGGTGCAGCGAAACGCTTCGTGCTGTTGGGTACGGATTATGTTTATCCGCGTACCACCAACCAAATTCTACGTGCATTCTTAAAGTCTAAAGGTGTGGCAGATGCCGACATCATGGAAGAGTACACGCCATTTGGTCACAGTAATTATCAAACAATCGTATCGAACATCAAGAAATTCTCTGCGGGTAAGAAAACTGCTGTGATTTCAACCATTAATGGTGACTCGAATGTACCGTTTTACCGTGAGCTAGGCAACCAAGGCATCAAGGCCTCGGACATTCCAGTGATGGCATTCTCGGTCGGTGAAGAAGAATTGCGTGGGATTGATACCAAACCGTTGGTCGGTCACTTGGCGGCGTGGAACTATTTCATGTCGGTGAAAAACCCAACCAATAGCAAATTTGTCAAAGATTACAAACAGTTTGCTGTTGATTATAAATTGCCAAATGCGGACAAAGTGGTCACCAATGACCCAATGGAAGCGACCTATGTCGGTATCCATATGTGGGCACAAGCGGTTGAGAAAGCAGGTTCAACCGATGTCGCTAAAGTCAGCGAAGCGATGAAAGGACAAACTTATGCTGCGCCGTCTGGCTATACCTTGAAGATGGATGAAGAAAATCACCACCTCTGGAAGCCAGTCATGATCGGTCAAATCCGTGCCGACGGTCAGTTTGATGTGGTGTACAAAACCCCTGAAGTGATCCGAGCGGAAAACTGGAGCCCATATATCCCAAAATAGTTTTGTAGCCCACCTACTGCACCACTTGCAGTAGGTGATTTTTTATTCTGTACACCGAAAATAAGACTTTAAAGGGGCATCAGATGAAGCTCTCTACTTTGCTACAGGTGTTTTCGGGGATGTTATTGTCGATGCATGTGCTTTCGAGCAATGCATGGGCAGAGCAATCGACCGCAAATCACACATCTACACTGACTACTGCTACACCCGCTACATCAGCAACGTTAACCGCTAATCAAAGCACAACAGTCAACCCAACGTCAGCGCAAACAGCACCCGTTGCCGTTGATGCGATTCAACAATTTGTACAAGGTGATTTTAATACCCGTAAAAATATGCTGAATCACTGGACAGCTTCGATTGAAGAATTTGATCAGTTGGTTGAATTGATTGATAAAAATGAACTGTATCAAGACAGCAAAGGCGTTGCCTACATCCTTGAAAACGATGAGAAATTATTCAGTTATCCAAGTCATATTGAACTCAGCACTTGGCCAAGTGATTTATCCCAAGTCACGCTGACCAATACCTTGCGTCAAGCACTGAATTATGGGCAAGCACGTACCAAACTCAAGTCAGATGATGCCAAACAACGCTTACAAGCGGTAAAAATTCTAGAAAAAAATTATCAAGAATTGGACAGCAAGGTTGTCTCTCAGCTTTATGCAGATGAGAAAAATAATAAAGTCAAAGATGCATTGGCACAGCTCAAAGCACGTATGGATTTTCAAAGTGAAGACGTACTCACCAAAATCAATGCGGTGAAAACGCTGAAAGAAAGCAATAGTCCAGAAGTGTTGGCGGAGCTACAAGCCGCATCGGAAGCAGCGAATCTGAATCCAGAACTCAAATCGGCATTGCTCGATGCGCAGGGCAGTATCAAAACCCGCATCCAAGCCAGTGAATGGACAGGTCATGTCTTTTCAGGCTTAAGTACCGCCAGTATTTTATTGCTGGCTGCGCTAGGTTTGGCGATTACTTACGGTTTGCTCGGTGTGATCAATATGGCGCATGGTGAGCTGATCATGATCGGCGCTTACACCACCTATGTGGTGCAAAGCCTGTTTAAAACCTATATGGGCGATATGCTGGATTGGTATTTGATCGCTGCGATTCCTGCGGCATTTTTGGTCAGTGCCATCATTGGGATGG
>LUOR01000002.1 GCA_001626925.1 Moraxellaceae bacterium REDSEA-S32_B1 | reverse complement strand
CAAACGATTACTCAATTATCCATTTACTTTGAAGGTCGATTAGATGATATAATTAAAATCTAGTCAAATTTACTGACACAGAATTTTGAACGCCCTCTAGGGATTAATTTGATTCGATTTATTTATAGCGTTTTGCGCCCATATTTATGAGCGCAAAGATTTCATAGTTTATTCAATTGACGCTTTAATCTTTTCTGCCAAAGCTTTGATTTTCTCTTGATCACCCATTGTACTTGCATGTTTACCAAGCTGATGCACTGACGATGGAATCAAGTGAAAGTGAATGTGTGGCACAGTCTGACCTGCTTCTTCACCAGAGAGTTGCATGAGTACAATCCCTTTACGATCTAATGCTTTTTCTATGGCTCTTGCGACTTTTTGGACAATTTGAATGGTATAGGCCGCGTCTTCAGGATTGAGGTCGAGTAGGGTGACCGCATGAGATTTGGGAATTACTAAAGTGTGACCATCTGCTTGTGGCATGATGTCCATAAAGGCAAGCGTTTTCTCATCTTCATAGACTTTGATTGCAGGGATTTCACCACGTAGAATTTTTGCAAAAATATTATGATCGTCGTATGCCATGATGCCTAAGTCCTTGTTCAGTTGTTCTTAAAAAATGAATTGCCAACAGTGTAACGTAAAAAAAGCCGAATGAAATGCTCATTCAGCTTTCTTTTTGACGAGTTTAACTAGCTTAGACTGGGACTCAGAAACTGCAACTCAGATTACAAATCTTTTTTAGGGCAATTCAGCTCTTTTTCTTTCTCTTCGATTTGCGCTAAACGTTTTGCTTCAGGTCCGCTGAATTTTGGCTTTTTGGTATGACAGTCACTATTACCATATTTCTTTTTGGCGTCTTCATCTTTGAAGCAATAGCCGTGTGCTGCGTGGATTAAGGCTTTTTGTTGTTGTAATTTGTCGCACTGTGCATCGGCTGCATATGCACTACCAAAGCCTGCGAGTACAAGGCTAGAGATAGTGATGCTTTTTGTGGCGATGCGTTTTAAATTTAGTTTCATGATATGTATTCCTCTTTTATATTCGCTGAGTACATGCACTGAGTATAAGACATATATGGTGTCGATGCGAATATGTTTCAATATATTGCAGTGATTCAAAGTTATACAAATGTAAATTAATGCAAACATTCATGCAAATGTCATCATTATTTATTCACATTTTGTCAAACTCATTTTTTTAAAGGTCATTCAATTTTAATATTTGTCCAACTTTCATAGAGCTTAACTGCACTAGAAAAGTCACTTTCAGCATCACTGGTTAAATTTGCCGTTTGAATCAAATTCTGTGTCAGGCTAAGCAAAGGTGTAGGAAGTTTGGCTTGTTGCGCCAATGACAAAGCGATTCCTGTATCTTTTGCCAGTAATGGCAGGGCAAAGGTCAGCGGAAATTCACGATTTAAAATGCGCTGTGGTAAGACCATTTCCGTCACTGCGCTTTTACCACTGGAAGCATTAATACATTCGAGTGCATTGTTCAGATCGACACCATTGGCTTTGAGCGTGGTAAAGCCCTCTGCGGTTGCCCAAAGGTTGGCTGCGAGGAGCATATTATTCACTGCTTTCACCGCAAAGCCTGCACCTGAGTCACCCACATGTTTGATCAATCCAGCAAAGGGCTCAATAGCGGAATAAGCTTGCTCAAAGGCTTGGGCATCACCGCCAATCATGACCGTTAAAGTACCTTTTTCCGCACCGATGGTTTGACCTGATACAGGCGCATCAAGAAAATAAGCACCGCGTTCTTGCAGAAAGTTTGCCATTTTTACCGCAGATTCAGGCACGCCACTAGTACAATCAACCCAGATCGCACCTGACTTTGGTGGGTATTGTGTGATGATCGCTTCGACTTCGGCACTGGTCGGTAAGCAGGAGAAAATAATGTCTGCTTGCGTTGCGGTTTCAATATCGACGGCTTGTGTGCCGTATTCTGAGGCGTGTTGTTCGGATTTAGCGAAATTACGATTCCAAACCAAAACCTGTTCAAATGACTTCGGCAAATGTGAAGCCATACGATAACCCATTGCACCCAAGCCGATAAACGCAACAGAAATAGACATCATAGCTCCTGAATCTAATAACGATATTCAAATGAAGCACTTAATCTATCATGCTGAAGCGAATGCACAAGTTCAATTCTTTTACTATCTATACTATTCATTTTTTTCAGTTACATCTTTTGCAGGTGTCGAATGTGCGGATAACCAATCTACCAGTTTTGGCCAAAACTTTTCAGCATTACTGCGACCTGAGATCATACCAAGATGTCCACCCGGCACAGATTGTAGTTCAATGTCTTGACTTGAGGTAATCGAAAGTAAAGGTAACATCGCTTGTTCAGTCACGATATCGTCGTTGTCACCGTAGGCGAGGAGCATGGCACTCTCAATACGTTTAAAATCAAAATGATAATTTTTATAGTTCGCTTGACCTGTTTTTAATGGATTTTGTAGCCAAACCCATAACAACATATCTCGATTAATCGCACCTGGGTAATCCACCATATCATCTAAGAAGTCAGACAACGTAGCATGTGCTTCAACTATGCCAAGATCATGGGAATGTTTAAGCATCTGCCAATGGGTATCTAAGGTTTTGATTGGATTTAAAAGTTTATAACCTAAGGCATTGAGCCATCCCGAAGTATGCAGGAGGTGGTTATTCATTGCTTTTTCAAGCCAAGCTTGACGACCTTTTTGATCTATCTTGAACAGCTTATGTGATTTTGCAAAAAGTTGTCCAATCGGTCCTGAACCATGCGAATCAATTGGGCTACCCATAATGACAATATTGCGAATATGTTGATCTTGATTCGATGCGCTATAAAGTAAGGTGAAAATCCCACCCATGCTCCAGCCGTGTAGTGAAACGTCTTGGCTGTTGGAATGCTTTCGCACAGCCTGTATAAAGTGCGGAATTGCTTTAAAAATAAAATATTCAAAATCCAAATGGCGATCACGCCGATTAAGTTTTCCCCAATCCATCAAATACACATCAAAACCGTTTGCAGTGAGATAGCCAAGTAGAGAGCGCTCTGGAAATAAATCATAAATCGACATCTTTACGGCAAGTGGTGCAACGATGACCAAAGGGATACGTTTGGTTGTCGGCGTTTGACTTGGATAATAGCGTAGCTTTGCCTTGTCAAAAATGGAAATGACTTGATATGCCAATTGATCAGACTGTACTTGTGATTGTTGATCAAAAATTCGCTGTGTCAGATGTTTGGTCGCAGGTTTTAAGCGACGCTCGACCAATCGTTTCAAACGTGTCGATGGACGTTTCTTGATTGCTTGAAATGGCGGTGTCGGTTTGTGAGGCATATCGTTCATATCAATCCATTTTGAAATTGCCATTTTGAAGCTGAGAACTTAATCACAAGGTTTCAATTTGGCTTTTATACAGATTTCTTAATCAATGTTTTGTTAAATGTGTTATGTGATGTCAAGTGTTTATAAATCTGTGTTTCAAGCTGAAATTCACATTCGACATCTACTGATGCAAACTGTACTCAACTTTTTTAGATTTTACCTTGACCAAAACTATCAGCACTAGCAAAATGAAGTCAGTTTTTTGTATAGGGCAGTCCTTTTGACTGGAAACACATGTCCCAATCATCTGATTCTTTCGAAGAAAATGAATATGCTTTAGCCACTTTGGCAATTCGCACTGGTCACGATCGCACCCATGAAGGGGAGCATAGTGAGCCGATTTTCCTGACTTCATCATTTGTCTGTGAAAGTGCAGCTGATGCAGAAGCAAAATTTTCAGGGAAAATCGAGGGCAATACGTACTCTCGCTATACCAATCCAACTGTACATACCTTTGAAAAGCGTCTTGCAAAACTTGATGGCGCAGAGCGTGCGATCGCTACAAGTTCAGGTATGGCAGCAGTGCATGCGATGTGTATGGCGTATTTGAAAGCAGGCGATCATGTGATCTGCTCACGTGCGGTATTCGGCTCGATCATTTCATTGTTTGAAAAGTATGTGATGAAGTTCGCTGTGGAAGTGACCTTTGTCGATCTTGATGATCTTGATGCTTGGAAAAATGCGATTCGTCCAACTACACGGTTATTGTTTATCGAAACACCGTCGAATCCGCTTGCTCAAGTGGGTGATATGCAAGCCATTGCCGATATTGCCCATGCGCATGGTGCTTTATTTGCGGTGGATAATTGCTTCTGTACGCCAATGTTACAACAGCCGATTAAGTTTGGTGCGGATTTGGTGCTCTATTCAGCGACTAAATATATTGATGGTCAAGGGCGTGCGCTTGGTGGTGCAGTCGTTGGTAGTCACAAACTACTTGAAGAGGTGAATGGTGTCATTCGTACACTGGGCAACTCGATGAGTCCGTTTAATGCGTGGATATTTTTAAAAGGTTTAGAAACCTTGAATATCCGTATGAAAGCACACTGTGAAAATGCACAGAAACTGGCAGAATGGCTTGAGCAACATGACTATGTTGAAAAAGTCTACTATGCAGGATTGCCAAATCATCCAGGGCATGAGCTCGCCAAGAAGCAACAAAAAGGCTTTGGTGGCGTGGTATCATTTGTGGTGAAAAATGGTCGTCAAGGTGCATGGCATGTGATTGATAGCACTAAATTCTTATCCATTACCAGTAACTTGGGCGATGTTAAATCAACGATTACCCATCCTGCGACCACTTCACATGGCAGAATGTCAGATGAAGCGAAGCAAGCCGCTGGTATCGTCGAAGGTTTGATCCGTGTATCGGTTGGGTTGGAAGATATTGATGATATTATTCATGATCTTAAACGTGGTTTAGATCAATTATAATCTTCTCAGTTTGAACTGTTACAGCGTTAACTTCGCTCGAAGTATTTTATATACATCTTCGCTCAGTTGCCTTGTAACAGACCAAACTGCATTGATTATAAAAGTATGAATTTTTGAAATAGTCATAATTAAGTTAATTTTGAAAGAAAGGATAACACTATGAATATCAATATGTTGATGCAACAAGCACAGCGTATGCAAAAGGATATGGAAGGCAACATCAAAAAAGCCAAAGAAGAGCTTGCGCAAACTGAAGTGCACGCTGAAGCAGGAGGTGGCTTGGTTAAAGTCACCATGACCGCTCGCTTTGTGGTGAAACGTATTGAGATCAATCCTGAGCTTCTGCAAGATGAAGCGGATATGATTGAAGACTTAATTGCCGCTGCGGTGAATGATGCAGTACGTCAAGCGGAAGAAATTTCGGATGAAAAACTCAAAGGTGCGAATAGCGGAATGGGATTACCACCAGGTTTATCAGGAATGTTCTAAAGGGAACTTGAAAAACCACCTGCGTATGCAAGTTTCTGAGTTACTCCTTGCTCGCAATCCTCATGTACCTGAAGTACACTGCGGTTGCTGTGCGAGGTGCACCTTTAAATTTACATTACTCGCTAGGTTTTTCGAATCCCCTAAATTTAATATCCTAAATTAGGGCATTTCATCCAATCAAAATTGATCATTTAATCTGTAGTGTTCTGTAGTTATGTATAGCGATCGCTTTAGTTTCCTTGTGCAAAAGTTGCGTTTATTGCCCAGTGTTGGCTCAAAGTCAGCACAGCGTATGGCATTGCATTTATTGATGCGACAACGTGTCGGCGCACTAGAACTCGCTCAAGCGATCACCGATGCAGTAGAACATATTCATGAATGTTCAGTCTGTCATTCATTGACCGAGCTTGAAGTTTGTGAGATCTGCTTGGACAACGAGCGAGATCAGCAAGTGCTTTGTGTGGTGGAGTCGCCTGCGGATGTGTTTGCGATCGAACATAGTGGTAGCTTTAAAGGGCGTTATCATGTGTTGCATGGGCATTTGTCACCGCTAGATGGGATAGGTCCTGAAGAAGTGGGGATTCCGCATCTCTTACAACGCTTAAGTGATGGGCAAATTCAAGAAATTATTCTTGCAACTAATGCCACAGTTGAAGGTCAAGCGACAGCACATTATTTAGTCGAAGCCTGTCGCCAACTACCAGTTCGAATTAGTCGGATTGCACAAGGTGTACCTCAGGGCGGTGAGCTTGAATATGTCGATAGTCATACCTTGCATCAGGCGTTGACGCATCGTTTGATGCTCAATCAGGATTAAGTTGCATTAGCGAAGTCTGTGTTCAGGCTTAGATTTACTTTTATAATTTGTATTATCAATACTGTGTGATTGATTAAGGAATTTTATGCACTATCAATGGATTGCATCGCAAGCAGAATTGCCTGCAATCAGTGAAAAATTAAAACAAAGTGCAAGCCATGCGCTCGATACTGAGTTTATCAAGGTCGATACGCTGTACCCAAAATTAGGTGTATTACAGATCAACGTTGATGAGCAAGTGTATTTGGTTGATGGCAATCTTGATCTATCAATACTTTGGCAAGCAATTTTTGAGGCAAAGCAAAATATTTTCCATGCTTGCGGAGAAGATGTTGACCTGATTTATCACTATGCACAGCAAAAGCCACTGACCAATATTTTTGATACCCAAGTCGCTATGGCGTATCTCGGCTATGGTATGCAGATTGGTTATCAGCCTGCGGTGGAAACCATCCTAAATATTCAAGTGGAAAAAGATCAAACGCGTTCAGATTGGTTGGCACGTCCATTGACCCAAGAGCAAGAGCAGTATGCCGCTAATGATGTATTGTATTTACAGCAACTTGCTGATCGTTTAATTGATGACTTAAAAAATAAAAATTTATATAACTATGTGCTAGAGGATTGCCAAAGCTATTGCCAATCTTTAGCGCAAAATTATTCTCCCGAAGATGCTTATTTGGATATGGCGAACTTTCGACATAGTTCCAAGCAACTGATGCAACTCAAACAGCTGATGACATGGCGAGAAGAACTTGCACTTCGAGAGAATAAGCCACGCAGTTATATCCTCAAAAATGGCACGATTCAAAAAATCTTAGAACGTCATCCAAAAACGCTACATCAGTTAGCGAGTCATTATGAGATTCGTTCGAGTGTTTTACGCGAACACGGCAAACATATTTTAAGCTTAATAAATGATTTGCCTGACCAATCAACATGGCTAAAACGGCTACCTAGACCTTGCCGTTATCAGCTCAAAGAAACCAGTGTGGCGATTGAGCAATTATTGAATAATGTCAGCAACGAGTTATCTGTACCAATAGATATTCTCATGCGCAAAAAATGGATGACACAACTGCAGGTCTTTGCAACGCAAGATCAGTCAAAATTAGATCAACTCAATCCTTATTTATTAGGTTGGCGTTTAGAAGTTGTCACCAAACCAATACTCACCATAATTGCTCAGGATATGGAAGCACGACCGCAGTCTACTTAGCATAAGTTTTGCGATGATTAAAATTAAAGTGATGTATATTTTGAAAGTGTAACTTTGCAGTCATCATTTGCACTATTTAGTCCGAAATTTCGGTGTATGCTGAATTTAACTAGGGATAAGTTGTGCTGTGAATCATTTATTTTGCGTGACGTAAGCTGAGAAGTTTAGGTTCAAATTTAGACTTAAAAATGGCTTCAAGTTATAATTCGCCACAGTTTTTGTTTTTCAAAACAGATTTTCCCTCAAATAACATAATGAGTAATGCAGATGATTTGTGATATTTATCGCTCAAGTAAACGTGATGAGATGTATCTCTACGTGGCACGTTCAAATCAGAATGGTGAAAGCCAATCAAATGCAGATAGTGATAATACTGCGGATCCTTTTGCGAATGTCCCTGAAAGCATGCAAAAAGCGTTTGGCCGAGCAACTTTTGTCATGCAACTTGAGCTTACTCAAGAGCGTAAGTTGGCACGAGTATCTACCATGCGTGTACTTGATGCACTACAGACTCAAGGCTATTTTGTGCAGATGCCACCAGATGGTTTGATTAACCCGAATGCTGTTGCGCCTGAAGGTTTGCGAGGAGCATAAATATGGATCAGATCTTAGCTGGATTGCAGTCTTGGTGGTATGGCTTTCTGAGTTTGTTTGATGCGATTCCAGAAGACACCATCGCCATTACTGTCTATGTTGGCGGGACAATCGTTGCACTGTGCTGTTGGTATAGCGTAGCAAAGCGTTTACCAAGCCCACTCGGTGCTTTGACGTGGATTATTCTATTTGCATGCTTGGCGACACCGACTGTATCAGAAGGTGAAAATGCAGGACTTGCACCTGCGTTGATTGGCATGATTTTTGGAATTTTAACTAAAGAGCAGAATCTAATTTGGTCTAATCTGTCGGCGATTTTATTTGTGGCTGCTGTGTGTTTCTTAGTAATGTTCTTTTGGTCACGCTATCAAAATCAACGTAAAAAACTGCACCAAAGCTAAGCTTCCAAGTTAAACAGCAAAGTTAAACTTCCAAGTTAAATATCAAAGCTAAGCTTTAAGTTAACGCCAAAGTCAGCTTCAAAGTTAAAGTTTAAATTAATAACGCTAAAATCATTGCAAAGTCGAAAATCAGTCAATGTATTTTCGCAAAACTTTTGCTTTATTAGTATTTATATATCGGATTGAACAGGACATTTCATGCAAACTCAAAAATTTGAAGGCACTTCACAGTATATCGCTACAGAAAGTTTAAAGTTGGCGGTCAATGCAGCACGTACTTTGCAAAAACCATTGTTGGTGAAAGGCGAGCCAGGTACAGGGAAAACCTTGTTAGCTGAGCAAGTGGCAGATAGTTTGGGCATGAAATTGATCACTTGGCACATCAAATCGACCACCAAAGCACAGCAAGGCTTATACGAATATGATGCAGTGTCACGTCTGCGTGATAGTCAGCTTGGCGATGATCGTGTTTATGATATTAAAAACTACATCAAACCTGGGAAATTGTGGGAAGCTTTCACCAGTGAAGAGCGTTGTGTGCTGTTGATTGATGAAATTGATAAGGCAGATATTGAATTTCCAAATGACTTATTGCATGAACTGGATCGTATGGCATTTTACGTGTATGAAACGGGTGAAACCATCAGCGCAAGCCAACGTCCAATCGTGATTATTACCTCAAATAATGAAAAAGAATTGCCAGATGCGTTCTTGCGTCGTTGTTTCTTCCATTACATCGAATTCCCTGATGAAGCGACCATGCGTCAAATCATTGATGTGCATTTTGAAAATATTAATAACACGCTCGTGTCGGAAGCACTCCAAGTTTTCTTTAAACTGCGTGATGTTCCAGGTTTGAAAAAGCCACCGTCAACCAGCGAATTAATTGATTGGTTACGACTACTCATGGCAGATGATGTACCTGAAGATGTACTGCGCAATCGTGATAAGAGCTCAGCGATTCCGCCGATGTATGGTGCATTACTCAAAAATGAACAAGATGTGCAGTTGCTTGAGCGTTTAGCCTTTATGTCACGTCGCTAAGTACAAGCAGACGAGGGCAGAAGAATGTTTATTCGTTTATTTTACAAACTGCGCAAATATGGCGTACCAGTCACTACTCGTGAGTTGATTGACCTCAATCAAGCCATTGCGAGTGGCGTGGTCTTTGCCGATCAAGAAGAATTTTATCAATTGGCTCGTACCGTCATGGTCAAAGACGAGCGTTACTTTGATAAATTTGATCGAGCTTTTAAAGATTATTTTGAAGGCATTGAAAGTTTTGATATTGATGATTTACTCAATCAAGTCAAACATTTGCCTAAAGATTGGTTTGATCTTGAACTTTTAGAGAAGCATCTAACGCCTGAACAACGAGAAGAATTGCTTAAAGCAGGATCACTCGAAGAATTGATGAAAATGTTGGAAGAACGCTTGCGTGAACAACATAAAAAACATCAAGGTGGAAATCGTATGATCGGCACAGGTGGTACATCGCCATTTGGTGCATTCGGTGATCATCCTGAAGGTGTGCGCATCGGTGGCCCAGGGCGTAAAAAGTCTGCGGTGAAGGTGTGGGAACAACGCAAATATCAAAACCTCGATGATGATCAAATACTCGGTACACGTCAGATGCAAATGGCACTGCGTCGTCTGCGTAAGTTTGCCCGTCAAGGCGCAGAAGAAGAGCTCGATATAGATTCCACTATTCAAAAAACGGCACAAAAGGGCATTTTGGATGTACAAATGGTGCCAGAGCGCCGTAACCGCATCAAAGTACTGATGTTATTTGATATTGGCGGTTCGATGGATGCGTATATTGCTCAGTGTGAAAAACTCTTTAGTGCAGCCAAGACTGAGTTTAAAACTTTAGAATATTTTTATTTTCATAATTGTCTGTATGACTATGTCTGGAAAGACAATAACCGCCGTCAAAGTAGCCGTATGGAAACTTTTGACTTATTTAATACTTATGGCAAAGACTATCGTGTGATCGTGGTTGGTGATGCCAGTATGGCACCGTATGAGCTATTTTCCGAGGGTGGCTCTGTCGAATATATGAATGCGGAAACAGGTGTAGTGTGGCTACAACGTTTGCGTAAACATTTTGAAAAAACAGCGTGGCTCAATCCTGAAGAACAAAACTATTGGCAATATACCCAGACCATTCAAGGGATTAAACAAGTCTTTGAAGATCATATGTATCCAATGACCCTCAAAGGTCTTGAGGATATGACGAAATATTTGTCACGTTAAGTTGTTTTAAGCAGAAGAATGAAGCAGACAAAATAAAGGTCAGTTAAGATGCGAGGCTTAACTGACCTGAGTCTTCGATTTGGGACGTGCATAAGATGCCATGATTACCACGCCGCAAACTTAAGAAAATGATCATCATTGTGAATATCGAATCCATTGATCTAAATAACTAAACTGCGGATGCCGTGCAAATTAGACTTTAGAATAGATCAGAGAGAATATGATCAATGTTATTCTATTAACGCTATAGTGATGGGATTGGTTGACAAGATATTTAGAAAAATTTGAATATTTTCGCCATTTTTTTAAGTTAAAATTTAAAATTCAATCTATTCATTAACTTATCCAAATCACATTAAATCAATCATACTGTGAAAATCTTATGAAACAATCGTTGACTTATATCATCTATTTTATGTGTTGGTTGATTGCATTGACGTTTGCGCTTGGTGCGCTAGGTATGCTACTTCCTCAAGTGTTTAGCATGTTGGTACTTTTACCGTACATGATCAGTTTTTATTTGATGACTAGGCATTTCGTCAAAAAGATGAAAGATGTTCCTGATATGACGACACGATGGCATCTCAGCATAGGCTGTGCAACTGCATTTTGGTTTTATAGCATCATTGCAGGGATTGTCGGTATTTTTATGGTACAAGGTCGAATAGATTTGGCACCGATCACTAATGCCCTAAGCAGTGGGGCATTTGTATTGATCTTTTTATCGATCTTTTTAATGGTGAATGCGTTTTTGGTGTTGCTTGGTTTTTGGTTTTTGGGTAAACCAACACAGATGATGTTGAAGAAATATCATAAATAACCCTTTAGCGTTAATCACAAAAAAGATCACGCCGAAGCGTGATTTTTTATTACATATGTTCGAATTATGAAGCAGCATGGATTAAACGTTATGATCCACAGCAGCCCAAGACAATAGAATCTAGTGATCCAACTACAGAATTAGCGAAATTAAGAAAAGAGATGCAACGGATTACTGAAGAAAGGGACATATTAAAAAAGCGCGGTGTACTTCGTAAGCCAGTCCAAATGAGGTACGCCTTTATTCGGGACAATGAGCATATATGGCCTGTTTGTCGTTTATGTTCAACGTTAGATGGTCATCACAGAGGTTATGACGCATGGTTAAAGCAACCCACCAGTAAAACTGAGCGTAAACGGCAATGGTTGGAATAAGGATGGTTGTATATTGCTGTAGTTATCGACCTATTCTCACGGCTAGTCGTTGGCTGGTCTAAGAAGTCAAGAATCACAACAGATCTGGTTTTAGATGCACTACTGATGTCTTTGTGGCGAAGAAGCCCAAAGAACTAAGTCCTGATTCATTCTGATCAAGGTAGCCAATACACCAGTCATAAATGGCGGACATTTCTCAAGCAACACAACCTTGAAAGCAGTATGAGTCGGCAGTGGAAACTGCCATGATAATGCTGTTGCTGAGAGCGTCTTTCAGCTGTTAAAGCGAGAGAGAGGATCAAGTAGAAAATCTATGTGACAAGAACTGAAGCAAGGTCGGATATCTTTGAATATATAGAGATGTTCTATAACTAAAAACGCAGACATGGTTACAATGGTCAGAGTGCTAGGCAATATGGATGATCGAAGCACATTGCCGTGTCATCGAGTGGTCAATTCACAAGGGAAAATCTGCACAATTATGTTTACAGAACATGGTCAAAATTTACAAGCGCAATTGCTACAGGTAGAAGGTGTGATGGTAAAAGAAAATTAAGCGATTTGATAGCCATAATTTTCCCAATATTGCGCTTTCAATGAATCACGTTCAACACGAAAACCTTGTTGATAGAGTTGGGATAAGAACATTGCCGCTTTGGCATGTCCTGCTTTGGCAGCAGCTTCAAGTTGGCTGATACCGTTACGATAGTCCATTTGCGTTTGTACGGTGATAACACCTGTTGAGTACAAATGCTCGGCTTCGTCTGTCGCCTTTGTAAAGTTCATGGTTTGCTCCTTTATACTTGTAATGGCTTGGATTTGTTATGCATGACGCATAATGCACAGCACTCATTTTTTGTGGAGTTGAAATGCTGTGAGGTTAGAGTGTCAGTTTGGTATGACAACACGATGACAATTGATCACAAGTTTGTTTCTAATTCATAATATTTACAAATAAACTAAACTTATAATTTACTCAGTGCTTAAATATTTTCGTTGAGTAATGATTTAAAACATTTTCAAATCGTTATAAATATTTTGTTTAATTACAGAGTTTAATCGTAGAAATAACTTCAAGAACAATCATTTAAAATAAGGAAAATCTTATTTATAAATCAGTTATAGGCTTCATCACGATTGAAGTCAAGTCTGCTTACATGAATGCATCACTGCTGATGATTCGATATTTTCACCAACTTGCCAAAAAATTAACTTAAATTTTAAAAATTGATCATAAGCTAGGCGATTCATACGTTTTAAGCGATCATATATATGTTTTTACTTGAGGAGAGCTACATCTGTGGCTAGAATCAAAGTTATGAAAAAAAATGTAACATTATTTGCGCAGGCTGATTTTCCGCAGTTATCAAAGCACATCATCAAGCTAATGGATTATGTACAGCACATTGCGACGGCTTGTCTGATTCTAATTTTGCTCAGTTGGGGAATATCGAGTTTCAAGCAACCGATCAATGACGAACAATTTCAATATTTACAAGGATTTGCTACACAATCTTTATATTCGAATAGTCGTGAATCTGCAAATTATCTATTGAACCAAGCGCAAATGTCACAGACTGAGGTCAATCAATTTCAATATTTTAAATGGCTACGTGTCCATCATCGTGAGCAACAGCGGATTCATTTTCAAAAATCAGTAGAAGTAGAATAAAACCACCTCATAAGTTTTTTAGCGATTAAGGTGTGGTCGTTAATGGAGCTTGATCGCTATTATTTTTAACTTCTAAAGCATTCTTTTCCGCATCATCTGTCTTTTGAGATGGTGCAAGTTGTTGATAAGGCGCAAGTAGTTTTTCATAGAGTTCTGCCACTTCATTTGTGGAAATATCTTTGCCTGCCAAAACGGTTAAAAACTTTTCAGGGTGAATATGCTTTTGCCAAGCTTGTTGTACATCTTCGGCGCTGACTGCTGAAATGTATTGTTGGTATTGGCTCAGATAGTTGCTCGGTAAACCATAAAAGCCAATTGCACCAAGCTGGCTATTGATATTGGCATTACTGCGTAGAAGGAGTGGAAAGGCACGAATGAGCCCACGTTTGCTTTCTTCGATTTGCGCAGTTTTCAACGGCTGATGTAGAAATTTTAATAAAGTGTCATAGGTGATATTAAGGCTTTCGAGCAGTTGCTCACGTTGCGTCGAATATTGAATATAGAATAAACCTTGCGACTGCATGCTGCTGAGATTGCTCGATGCGCTGTAGGTCAGTCCACTTTTTTCACGAAGTTCTTGCATCAGGAGGCTCTGAAAACCACCACTACCAAAGATTTCATTGCCAACCTCAAGTGCAAATCGGTCAGGATCATCACGGCGAATACCGACTTGACCGATCATCACATGCGCTTGTGAGGAGTTAAATGGAATACGGATAATTTGCGCTTTTTCCAGTGCTTCTGCTTCAGGCAAAGTGGGTGCGGATTCTCCTGTGCTGATTTGTTCGGTAAGCAGGTCAATCATTTGCTGTGCTTGCTGTCGATTGACATTGCCTGTAATCGCGATATTTAAATTATTCGCCACCAAGTATTGGTTTTTAAAGGCTTGAATATCTTCACTTTTGATACGTTTTAGGCTTTGAATCGTGCCTGTACTGGGCTGTGCATAAGGGTGATCGCCATAGATTGCACGGTAGAAGCGCACACTCATACTGCGTTTTGGATTTTCTTTGACTTGTTTCTGACCGACTTGTGCATTATCCAAAATTCGATCAATACTACCTTGTGGAAATTGTGCATCTTTAAGCAAAAAAATCAGTTGATTGAGTGCGGGTTCTAGGCGTTTTTCATCGGATAAAACACGTAAACGTACCACAAACATATCTCGATAAGCTTGTGCAGAATACTGTGCGCCAAGTCGCTCAAAGCCTTGTGCAATATCATTGGCAGTTTGGGTCGATGTGCCTTCATTTAATAATCTAGCGGTGAGATTTGCTAAACCATTTAAGCCTTTGGAAATGCTTTCATCACGTGCCGAGCCTGCATTAAAGGTCAGTTGAATATCAACAATGGGAAGTTGTTTTGACTCAACCAATAATGTTCTTACACCATTTTTACTATACAGTTCTTGCACCTGTGGCGCTTGATAAGGATGTTGTTGTAGGTCATGTAAACTTTGTAAATAGGGAAGTGATGCGATATTTGCGGTCGGATTGTTTTCATTCGATTGGATCACTTCGCCAGTATCGCTATCTGACTGTATGTCACTGGAAGTTGTCGCATATTCCGTTTGCTGAGCATGCACAGAAGACGTCGAAAAAGCCGTAAATACACATAAAGATAATTTAATGATAAGTGTTAAGGCAGTGCGTTTTGCTTTGATCTTCTTCATGGGTTTGCCTTAATTTTTTAAACTTTGTGTTGTTGTGGTTTGTGTTTTAGCGGTGTTTACAACATCATTATTTTGTTGGTTTTGCTGTGTTGGTTTTACTTGATTTTGGCTAGGTTTTTGATTTTGGGTCTGACCTTGAGTCTGATTTAGAGTAAAGACAGGCTGTTGATCCATTGGCAATAAAAATAAACTCGCTAAATTATCCTCATTAAAATATTGGGTAATCACTTGCTGCAAGTCTTCGGCTTTGATGTTGTCATATTTTTGATAGAGATTTTTAGCCTCATTTGCATCGACATTATTGGCTTGCATTTTACCAATCAGCTCTGCCTGACCTTGCAAGGTATCTTGTGCGTAGACCATTTTTGACAATGTGGAGGATTGCACACGGAGCAACTCATCAGGTTGAATCCATGATGTTTTTAGTTCATCAATCAGCTTGATAATGGCTTGTTCAGCTTGCTTTAAAGTCACGCCTTCGGCAGGAATGGCGGTAATGCTAAAGATGGTATCGCCACGATTAAGCATTTCATAGTTGGCACTGGCTGTGGTGAGGATTTTTTGCTCACGGACTAATTCTTTCTCGATCCGTGCAGACAAACCGCCATCTAATACCTCACGCAAAACTTCTAGCACATACGCCTGATTTTTCGGTGATGCCGTCGCTAGGCTAGGTACATTCCACGCCATGTAAAGATTCGGTACTTGAACGGAGGCATATTTCACCTCATGGCGATAGCCTGATTGATTCGATTCTTTTAAGTGATTTCGATCAGGTAATTGCTTTGATTTTAAATCACCAAAATAGCGTTGTACTTGGGTCAAAGTTTGTTGTGGATTGACATCACCAACGATCACCAATGTTGCATTATTCGGTGCATACCACGTTTGATACCATTTGCGTACATCCGATAAATTCATTTGATTTAGATTTTGCATATAGCCAATCACAGGAAGTCGATAGCGACTACTCGGGTAGGCGATTTGCCGAAAATCCTCAAATGCCTGAGCTTGTGGGTTGTCTTCAATACGTTGCCGACGTTCTTCTTTAACCACTTCGATTTCAGTGGCAAAGTCCTGCTGTCGTAGATGCAGATTGCTCATACGATCAGCTTCTAATTCGAGTGCTAACGCCACGTAATCTTTCGGAAAAAGTTGATAATAATAAGTGTAATTGTGATTGGTCAGGGCATTCAAACTTCCACCAAAGTTAGCATTGATGCGTTTGAATTGATCATCAGGTACTTTGACCGTACCTTTAAACATCATGTGTTCAAGCACATGAGAAATCCCTAATAAATCATCAGGCTCATCTGCACCGCCCACTTGATACCAGACTTGTACCATTGCCAAAGGCGCACGATGATCAGGCTGAATGATGACCTTTAGCCCATTATTTAAGGTGTGGTAAATGGTTTTGTTTTCATTTTTGATGCTTTTACTTTTGATGCTGTGATTTTTTGTCGTTTTATTTTTTGCATTAGCAAGCTGAGGGATTGTCACAAAGAATAGCGTAGCAGAGAGCGCAACACAGATTGGCGACTGCCATAGTGATAATGGTTTTTTATCTTTGCTGATTTGAAGCGTAGTTATTTGGGAAGTTTTATGCACAAAAAATTTAGCCTGAAATGTGATGCGTTATGATGAATCTGATTTTTACGAGATTAACTATTGATAAAAGAAATCTATTGATATAAGAAATCTAGCGCAGATGCAAGTGCTTCGGGTTTAGTTCAGTAACATCGAGTGAAAAGCATCAATATAAACGATGAAGACATGAGTTGAAAAAAGTAATTATGCTACAATATTCCCCATTCATATATCAGTTTCACATTGCATTTTGCTATTTGCTCGCATCAAGGATTTTTCATGCAAGACAATTCGAATTCACAACAAACGTTTTTAATTGATGCCGAGATTGGTGATGATGATGTCACCTTACCGAGTTTACCAAGCGTTGATGTGCCAATCATCGAAACGCCTCGTGTTGAACAAGCTGTTCAAGCCAAGCAAGCGCATCAAGAAACTGTAAACTTAGACAGCGCACAACAAACAGCCGAAAATAATACAGAAATCACTGCTGAATCTGCGACTGAAGCTACAGCAACAGACGAAACTGCTCCAGTAGAAACAGGTGGCTTCTTTAGTCGTATGAAACAAGGCTTATCTAAGTCACGTAAAAATCTTGCTGATGGTATGGTCAATATTTTGATCGGTGGCAAAGAGATCGACGATGAGCTATTAGAAGAAGTTGAAGATCAGTTGCTTGTAGCCGATATTGGTGTCGATGCCACCAAAACCATCATTCAAAATCTCACCGAGCGAACTGCACGTGGTGATTTGATTTATTCACATTCTTTGTACAAAGCTCTGCAAGAGGAATTGGTCAATATCCTTGCGCCTCGTGTTAAGCCATTACACATTGATCCGAATAAAACGCCGTATGTGATCCTTGTGGTTGGTGTCAATGGTGTCGGGAAAACCACAACCATTGGTAAACTCGCAAAACGATTGCAAGGTGAAGGCAAAAAAGTCATGCTCGCAGCAGGTGATACTTTCCGTGCTGCAGCAACTGAACAGTTACAAATTTGGGGTGAGCGCAATCAGATTCCAGTCGTGGCTCAAGGGCATGGTTCGGACAGTGCGTCGGTGATCTATGATGCGATTGCCAGTGCCAAAGCTAGAAATATAGATGTATTAATCGCCGATACCGCAGGACGTTTGCACAATAAATCTAATCTGATGGAAGAACTCAGCAAAGTAAAACGTGTTATGCAAAAGATCGACGGTACAGCACCGCATGAGATCATGCTGGTGGTCGATGCTGGTACAGGTCAGAATGCCATTAATCAAGTGCAATTATTTGATGAAGCCGTTGGCTTAACAGGGATTACCATTACCAAGCTTGATGGTACAGCAAAAGGTGGCGTACTGTTTAATATTGCCAGTAAGTCTCATGTGCCGATTCGCTATATCGGAGTGGGTGAGAAGATTGATGATTTACGACCGTTCTCTGCGAAATCCTTTGTGGCGGCGTTGTTTCAAACCGATGAGTAATTCAGTCAACTTTTGAACTACGTTTTAGTAAAAGTGAATTGAAAAGCAAAATCATCAGATTTGGCTTTGTATTTTGTGCAAATTCCTTAGTCAAAACCTGAGATAAAGTTATCGCTAAAAATTGTATAGATCAGCGTCATTGTCATAAAAATGTCATCTTAAATCCGCATAGTGCATAATCAATAATTTATGACAATTTGATGAATTGGGTAATCACATGAAATTCGCACAACGATCTCCTTTGAAAAGCATATCTACATTGACTTCAACGTTATTTGGTCTGTCTGTTTTTATGACAGCTACAATCGTGCATGCCGATGTAATGCTGCTCGCACCTGAAGAAATCGACGTGGTGGCGATCAATGATCAAGAAATCAGTGGTGGTTTATTCAGCGCCCGTGAAAATAGCTACAAGCTTGATGCAGGCGTACACAATATTTCTGTACGTTATAAGCAACTATTTGATCACCGTACAGGCGAGCATGATGTGATCAAATCTGACATCGTGACCTTGAATCAAGTCCAGTTGCAAGATGGCCAAAACTACACCTTGACTTTGGTAGGCGCACCGAGCAATTTTGAGGAAGGCAAAACATTTGCAGAGCAACCAACAGTTGGCGTGGAAAATGCACAAGGGCAGTTGATCGCTAAACAAACTGGTGCAAGCAGTAAAGCAAAACCCTGGTTGAGTAATAGTATTTTTGGTTCAGTACTTGATTTGCGTTCTAAAGACGATGAACAAAAAAATGTTTCAAATCAGTCATCAATGATTGCGAGCAAATCAACACAAAATATCACTGCAACGAATCAGTCAAATCAACAATTGGCATCAGGTGCAGTAACTACAACTACGGTTCAGCCTGTAACGCAAAATGCGACAACTTCAGGAAAAGCACAGCAACTCATCCAACTTTGGCAATCGGCAACACCACAAGAACGCCAAAAATTTACTGCGTGGTTGGCAGAGCAAGCAACCAATCAATAATACGAAACATGGGAAAAGCGCTACATAGGCAAACTTCTGAGTTTAGGATTGCTCGTAATGTTCATGCACTATTTGTTCACTACGGTTGCTGTGCTAGGTGCGCCTTGAAATTTACGCTATTTAATCGCTTTTCCAAAGTTTCTAATCATTTTATGATTCATTTTTTTAAGAAAGCCTATAGTTCATATTGAGTTATAGGTTTTTTCTAAATTCAACGACTATTAACAATCTCCTTAATTTATCCATAGTTTGGCTATTTTTGTAATTTCCAAATAGATTTCATGTGATTTCATAAGAATTTTGTGCAGGTGTGCTAAATTTCATCTGGCTACGTTTAGAATCAGTTGTGATTATCTTTTAACGATTATTCTTATATTTTTGATCTTGCACGGTACAGATGTAAATGATTTCAAAGTTTTTTATTCATCGCCCAATATTTGCATTTGTACTGGCAATTTTAACAGTTGCGATCGGTAGCTTTTCCGTATTCAAACTTCCTGTAGAGCGTTATCCTGATATTGCGCCACCTCGCATTACCGTCAATGCAACGTACAGTGGTGCCGATGCACAAGCTGTTGAAGAAAGCGTGACCCAAGTTTTAGAACAACAAATCAAGGGCATTGATAATTTACTGTATTTTCAGGCAAGTAGTGATTCGAATGGTCGTAGTCGAATTAGCTTGTATTTTGAACAAGGTACAGATGCAGATCAAGCCCAAGTACAAGTGCAAAATGCGATTAGCGGTGCGATCAATCGACTGCCTGAAGATGTACAACGACAAGGGGTCAATGTACGCAAGTCGTTAAGTGATTCCTTTATGGTCATAGGCTTAGGTGATCGAAGTGGGCGCTCGACCAATATTGATATTTCTGATTATTTAACCAATAACTTTGAGCAAAATCTCAGTCGTATTGAGGGTGTCGGCGAGATTAATGTGTTCGGTTCGCAATATGCCATGCGAATTTGGCTTAATCCTTTGCAATTACAACGTTATGGCTTAATGGTCAGCGATGTGCGCAGTGCTTTAGAAGCTCAAAATGCGCAAATCGCAGCAGGTGCAGTCGGTGATTTACCTGCATCAGAGGATCAATATCTTAATGCTAGAGTTAAGTCAGGTGCATTGCTACGCACACCAGAACAATTCGAACAAATCATTGTCAAAGCGAATAACGACGGTAGTTTTGTCTATCTCAAAGACATTGCGCGTGTCGAAGTCGGTGCAGAGAATTATCAAATATTTAATCGTTTGAATGGTCACCCTGGATCAGGTTTATCGATTTCATTGTCCGTCGGTGCCAATTTGATGGAAACCGCTGATGCGATTTATGCCGAAGTTGAGCAATTAAAACCAAATTTACCTGAAGGTTATTTCATCGTCTATCCCCGTGATGATACGCCATTTGTCAAAGCATCGATGTCACAAGTCACAGCGACTTTGGTTGAAGCCATTATTTTGGTGGTTTTGGTAATGTTTATCTTCTTGCAAAGTTGGCGAGCGACCATCATCCCTGCGGTGACTGTGCCCGTGGTGATTCTTGGCACGTGTGCGGTGCTCTTGGTGTTTGGCATGAGCATCAATACGTTGACGCTATTTGCGATGGTATTAGCGATTGGTTTGTTAGTCGATGATGCGATCGTGGTGGTGGAAAATGTCGAACGTATCATGCATGAGCAGCAGATTGATGCCAAGCAAGCCAGTATTCAATCCATGCATGAGATTAGTGGGGCGTTGGTTGGTATTACTTTAGTGTTGACTGCGGTATTTATTCCCATGTCATTTTTTAGTGGTGCAACAGGGATTATCTACCGTCAATTTTCCGTGACTTTGGTTGTGGCAATGACATTGTCATTACTTGTTGCGCTGATTTTAACGCCTGCATTGTGTGCTTTATTGTTAAAACCACAAAAAAAAGCCAAGTGGGCGGAAAAATTTAATGGTTTGATTAAGCGTTTAAAAAGGGTTTATCTCAAAGCATCTACAACGTTGATTAAATTACGCCTGATTGCTTTGGCAGGTTTTACCTTGTTGATTGCGCTTTTTGTGTCGATTTATCAGATTTTGCCAACCAGTTTTTTACCGCAAGAAGATCAAGGTTTGCTCAGTGTACAATTTAGTTTGCCGCAAGGTACACCAATTCGAGAAACTGAAAAAATTGGTTTAGAAATTTACAATTACTTTAATGAACAAGAGAAAGATAATTTAAACGCAATCATGGTGATTCATGGTCGAAACTTTTCTGGGAATAGTCAGAATCTCGGACAAGCCTATGTATCGTTTAAATATTGGGATGAGCGAAAAGGCGAGGATAATACCACTGATGCGATTCGTCAGCGTGCCAATGAATTTTTCAGTGCCAATATCGATGCAAACGTACGTGTGATTGCGCCATCGGTGATTCGTGGTTTGGGCAATTCGGATAAGGTTGAATTTTGGCTACAAGATAATGAAGGTTTAGGGCAAGAAGGCTTGCTTGAGAAGTTTGAAGAACTACAACAACTTGCTAGTGAGACAGGTGTGATTGAGGGTATCGAAAAAGAAAGTAATGATAATCAAGCCGTACTTAGCGTTGATATCGATCACAAAGCGGCGATGGTTAATGGCTTAGATATTGAGACCATTAACAATACTTTGTCGACGGCGTGGAGTGGCAGTTATATCAATGATTTTATTGATCGTGGGCGGATTAAACGGGTTTATGTACAAGGTGATGCACCATACCGTTCCAAGCCTGAAGATTTGAATTATTGGTATATCCAAAATGATCAGGGAGAAATGATTCCATTTAGCCAGTTCAGCAGTATTTCATGGCAGGGCGCACCGCCGACACTTGAGCGTTTTGCAGGCTATGCGGGCATGGAAATGGAAGCTGAGCCAGAAACAGATATCAGTAGCGGTCAGGTGATGCAACAATTGACCGAACTGGTGCAACAGATTGATGGGGTTGATTTGTCTTGGAGTGGCTTGTCTTATCAAGAACAACAATCGAGCAATCAGGCGATTTGGCTCTATCTAGTATCGATTGCCTTTATTTTCCTCTGTCTTGCAGCGTTATATGAAAGTTGGACGATCCCTGCGGCGGTGATGGCGGCGATTCCGCTGGGTATTGGCGGCACGATTGTGTTTAGCTTTGTGTTTGGTTTTGCCAATGATATTTATTTTCAGATTGCCTTACTGACCACGATTGGACTGTCCTGTAAAAATGCCATTCTTATGGTCGAGTATGCGGCTAGTCTGCAAGAGCAAGGTCGATCAGCGATTGATGCCGCTTTGCATGCCGCCGAGTTACGTTTGCGTCCGATTTTGATGACATCGATTGCTTTTGGTGCAGGTGTGATTCCGTTGATGTTTTCCTCAGGTGCAGGTGCGCTCAGCCGTCAATCGATTGGTTATAGCGTATTTGGTGGCGTGTTGTTCGGTACGGTTTTGGTTTTGCTATTTATTCCGTTGATGTATGTGTTGATTCGAAGAGAAAAGGGAAGAGTTTAAAATTTCCGTATGTATCAATTTGCATTGTTCAAGGTACATCGCAAAAATTTACTTGATTGTGCAGGATAATTTCGGCTAAGTTGTTGTGTATAGAGATCATTTTGGACAAATCACGTGACGGCAAACCAACAACCCGATCAACAGCCACAGATGCAAAATACAGGGAAAAAGCTGACTCAACAACAAGCCATGGCAGTTGAACGTGACTTGGCAAAGTTTGCCAATACCATGGACAGCTTGGTGCGGATTCCATTTAGCAAGCAAGGTGTTGGTGCAGATGCTGCGCTTAGCACAGTGCCATTTGCAGGGGATATCATCGGCTTTATTTTAACTTTATATGCGTTTCAAAAATCCAAACAAGTTGGTGTGCCGAATCATAAACTACGTGGTGTGGTACAACTGGCGGTTGCCGATATGGTGGTGGGATTTGTGCCAATCGTCGGGACACTCTTTGATATTTTTATTCGTCCAAGCCGCAAAGCCTTAGATATTGTGCATCAGCATATTCGAGATGAATATCAGGTCAATAGCGACATTCATGTGGTACATCCATTTTTGCATGAATCTTTAGAAAAGAAACAACAGACTTCTGCATTTTGGCGCAATCCTGTGGTGAGTTGGATTTGGCTACGTATTCCAGATATTTTGGGTATTTTGTTTGTGATTGCTTTTATTACCGTGATGTTTTTGGGTGGTCGTTGGTTGTGGCAAATGATTCAAGGTGCGTAATAAAAAAATGACAGATCATATCGCTGACAATCTTCCTGCAATCGACTTTGCCCAGACCATTACATTCTACAAATAGCTTGGCTTTAGTGTGAATTATCAGTCTGAGCAATGGTTGATTTTGCACAATGATCAATTCAAAAATGGTCTTTTTGAAATTGAATTTTTTACGTATTCCCATCTCGATGTTAAACAATTCATAAGCCATAAAAAAACGTCTCATTAGAGACGTTTTTAGGTTTTAAGCATTTCAAAGCATGCTTAGAAAATTATTGAACTTGTAACTTCTGCAATGCGGCAACACGTTTTTCAATACTTGGGTGTGAGTGAAATAACGCCGCCAAGCTAAAGCCTTGATGTTGACCTTCGGCAATGGCAAGTGCTTGCATTTCTTTTGGCATTTGATCAGGTAGATTTTGCTCATCACGTAGACGAAGCAAGGCATTGATCATATGTTGCTTACCTGCCAAGCGTGCGCCAGCTTCATCAGCACGGTACTCACGATAGCGAGAGAACCACATCACGATCGCAGAAGCGAGGATACCAAACACAATGTCCAATACGATGGTGATTGCATAATAGCTCAATCCTGGTGCTTCACCGTCACCACGGCCAAATAGCGCGCGATCAACAAAATCACCGACGATACGTGCGAAGAACATCACGAATGCGTTGACCACACCTTGAATCAATGCCAAAGTCACCATATCGCCGTTGGCAACGTGACCGATCTCATGGGCAAGTACAGCACGAACTTCGTCAGCAGACATACGTTCTAACAGACCTGACGATACTGCAACCAATGCATCATTCTTATTCCAGCCCGTTGCGAAAGCATTCGACTGGGAAGAATAAAAGATACCCACTTCAGGCATTTTAATACCTGCACGTTGCGACAACTCTGCAACAGTATTGAGCAACCATTGTTCCGCTTGGTTACTCGGATTTTCAATGACTTGTGTGCCAGTGGTTTTTTTGGCAATCCACTTCGACATAAACAGTGATACAAACGAACCTGCCATACCAAAGACAAGACAGAACACTAAGAGATTCGTAAGATTTAAACCGCCCGCACCGTGATAGCTACCCACGCCTAATAATGATAAAACGAGACCAGCGACAACGAGTACCGCGAGGTTGGTCAGCAAGAACAAACCAATCCGCATCATGGACTTTTTCCTCAAAATAATAATAAATAGTAAGATGTGTTAAGCAAAAGTTTTCAGCACATCAGTGATTGAATATATCACTAAAATGTTATGGGGCAACTAAAATTGATTTCAAGCGATGTAACCAAACATAACGGAATCAGCCATTTTTTAAATGATTAAAATTGAAATAGCGAACAGTTTAGAGTTAATCACTAATGGTAATACTAGATGAGCTATACGCATTTTCATTGGCAAAGGTTCTGCGTGCGCTGCGATCAGTAAAATTACCATCACTCAGTGCAATGATTTCACGACGTGGTAGATCTGTTGAAGTCGGTGTGTAGTTATTTGAGGTAGCAACAACTTTCACTGGTGCGATCGCACTGCTGCCATTTAAAGTTAAACCTGAAGCATACAAATTTTGATAGCGGCTCATGACCCGGCGCACATAGTCTTGTGTTTCACGGAAGGGTGGTATGCCACGATATTTGTCGACATTGCCTTCGCCTGCGTTATAAGCTGCAAGCGCAAGTGATGTGTCGCCTTTAAAGCGCTTTAATAACCAGCTTAAATACTTTACACCACCGTAGATGTTCTGCGTCGGATCATATGCATTGGATACATTAAAGCGCCTAGCCGTTGCAGGCATCAGTTGCATCAAACCTTGTGCGCCAACAGGTGAGCGTGCATTGACATTAAAGCTCGACTCGGTATGCATGATGGCTTTAATTAGACCTTCTGACACACCGTATTGCTGTGCGGCGCTGCGGATAATGGTGTCATAGGCATCTTTAGATTTGCTAAAACTCGGTAAAACGGAAGATTCGGAATTGCCCCAATTGTTATACGCATGCACATTGCTATCTTTATAATAAGTGACTTTCTCTTGACGGTAGCCTGTGGTGCTGACTTTTTTATTGGTGAGAAGTGCAGAGCCTGCGGTATCTCGATAGACATAGAGGTTACCAGCTTGACTGACGCTTGGCAGTAAGCTTGCAAAACAACTTGCGATTAAAAGAACTCGAGTGTTGTTGATCCAGTGCATATTGTTATCTTCGTTATCTTCAACTTTTTTTGTTCAACCCTGTTTTATGTATTTATGCGCTAAGACTTCACATCTCATATTTGACATTTATCACGTCAATGTGATGTGTAGTCTGTAACTATTTGCGACATTCCGTTTCACAGTTACACTTGAGTATATAAATCTACAAACCCCAAGGCAGTGTAGCAAAAAAATAGCAAAAGTTAATAGTTATTCACAAAGTAATATTTGCATGGCTAAAAAACACACAAGCCATGTTGGACTTCGAATTATGCAGAATATGCTCAAAAAAATTTTTAAAAAAAACACTTGCAAAGGATAACTAATTGAAAAATATAAACTTAAATCAGAGGTCAAAAAATAAACAATTTAGAGCAATCCCTTAAAAATAATCACTTGATCGCTGTCAAGTCGATAGATATCCATAAAGTTATCCACAGATTTTGGGGAAAACGTGAAAAACGGTTACACATCAAGCGATTTGGTGAAATTAGCTGATTTTTTGTTCAGATTACACTGTAATGACAGCTAGATGAAATTCTCAATAATTCATCTAAGCCTCGACATCATTTTAACTGAAAATGTTCGTTAATTTTCGATTTTTAAGATTCTTGTTTCTTTTCGGGTAATTTTGCCTTTGAGGTCTTGGGTATTGCCTGTGAAATACGTTAGAATAGCCGACTTTGTTTGATAATGTACGGATTTTCTCGTGTCTAGTAACGCATCTCAAGACGCTGTGCTGAATGTTTTTAGCCCAGAGCAATTGACTCCACCGCCAAATCGTTCTGATGCTATTTTGGGCGCAAGCCATGCGATGCAAGCGACTTCGTCTGATGCGTTGGATGAAGCGCTCGATGATGAGGATTTTCAAGATGATACTGTTGGAGCAGAAGGCTTTCAACCTGATTTGCCAAGCAGTGCAGCCTATTATAAATTATTAAAAAAATTGCGTCGCCAAGTCGGTCATGCCATTCGTGATTTTAATATGATCGAAGATGGCGACAAGGTGATGGTGTGTATTTCTGGTGGTAAAGATAGCTACACTTTATTGGATATTTTGTTGCAGTTTAAGCGTATTGCACCGATCAACTTTGATGTGGTGGCGGTCAACTTAGATCAAAAACAGCCGAATTTTCCTGAAGAAGTGTTACCGAAATATTTAGAAGAAAATAAAATTCCCTATTATATTTTAGAAAAAGACACTTATAGTATTACCAAGCGTTTGACGCCTGAAGGTAAGACCTATTGTGCGGTATGTTCACGTTTGCGTCGTGGCTCACTCTATGGTTTTGCACAAGAGATTGGCGCAACGAAAGTGGCACTCGGTCATCATCGTGATGATATTTTGGCGACATTTTTCTTAAATCTATTTCATGGTGGAAGCTTGAAGGCAATGCCACCAAAGCTGTTGTCGACCGATAAGAAAAATATTTTGATTCGTCCACTGGCGTATGTCGAAGAAAAAGACATTATCAAATATGCAGAAATGCGTCAGTTCCCAATTATTCCGTGTAATCTTTGTGGTTCTCAGGAAAATCTACAACGCGCCATTATCAATGACATGTTGCGGGAGTGGGATAAAGCCCATCCAAAGCGTTTGAACAGTATTTTTGGGGCGTTGCAAAATGTATCGCCGTCACAGCTTGCAGATCGTGAATTATTTGATTTTGAAGTATTGGACTCACAGCGTGAGTTCGATTTAAAAGATCCTGAAGAAATGAAAAAGCGTTTGGATGTGGTCAATTTAAGTCTTTCTGTTGATTAGCTTTTCATAGATTAATGAAAGGCTGATTATTTACGATTGGTCTTTTTAAAATCGGTCTTTGTGATTTAATAGAGATTTATGTGCTTGTTTTTGAACAGTACTTTTGCGTTTTTAGTTTTTATAGTTTTGGTATGTTCACAAGTCGTTGTAACGAAATTGTGGCATAATACATCGTTTTCATGTCGAGGTTGGTGTGCATGCGCTTTGTTGATGAAGCAGTCATTACAGTAGAAGCAGGTGATGGCGGTAATGGTGTAGCCAGTTTTCGCCGTGAAAAATTTGTGCCTTTTGGTGGTCCAGATGGCGGTGATGGTGGTCGTGGTGGTAGTGTTTATGTGCAAGCCGATGACGACACCAGTACTCTAGTTGATTTTCGCTATACGCGTCGCTTCCGTGCCGAACGTGGCAAGAATGGTGCAGGGGCAAACTGTACTGGTCGAGGTGGCGAAGATGTGGTCTTGAAAGTTCCAGTCGGTACCACCATTGTGGATATGGACAGTGGTGATATTATCGGTGACTTAGTTGCTGATGGTCAGCGTGTCATGGTTGCCTCTGGTGGTGACGGTGGTTTGGGCAATACTCATTTTAAATCGTCAACCAACCGTGCGCCTCGTCAATGTACGCATGGTCAAAAGGGTGAAATTCGCCAAGTCCGTCTTGAGCTCAAAGTTTTGGCAGATGTTGGTTTGCTCGGTATGCCAAATGCTGGGAAATCGACCTTTATTCGTGCTGTGAGTGCGGCAAAGCCAAAAGTTGCGGACTATCCATTTACCACCATGGTACCAAATCTCGGCGTGGTTGATGTCGATCGTCACCGTTCATTTGTCATGGCAGATATACCTGGCTTGATCGAAGGTGCTGCCGATGGTGCAGGATTGGGGATTCGCTTCTTAAAACATCTTGCACGTACTCGAATTTTACTACACATCGTTGATGTACAGCCGATTGACGGTTCTGATCCTGTATACAATGCCCGTGCGATCATGACTGAGCTTGAAAAATTTTCACCGACTTTGGCTCAGTTACCAGTGGTATTGGTCTTAAATAAATTAGATCAATTGCCTGAAGATACTCGTGAAGAGTGGTGTCAACATATCGTCAATGAGCTGGATTGGGGTGGTGCAGTATTCCAAACATCAGGGCTTTTGGATCAGGGCACCAAAGAAGTGATTTATCATTTGATGGGTCAGATCGAAGAGCAAAAAATGCTTGAGAATGATGATCCTAAATATGCAGCACAGGCCAAAGCATTCCGTGAACAGTTAGAAGAAGAAACTCGTGAGCAAACGCTCGCAGCGAAAGAAGCATATCGTGCCAAACGCAAGGCACAACGTGAAGGTGATGAAATTGATACGGATGACGATGAAGATGATAGCGATATGGAAGTGATTTATGTGCGTGATTAACATCCTGTTCATCTCAGTGTGTTAAATCTGTATATATGTCCCATGTCGTGATTGTTTTTTGTCATGATTCAATTTCATTGAATTTTAAATCAAGTCTAGCGGAATTTCCTTTGTGGGTGTTCGGCATCATAGGCAGGGTTTTTTTGGAGTAAGAGTAGGAACACTGGTTAATTCATCATGATTGAAGTTTTCGAAGATAAACGTGTATTGTCCGACTGTAATCGTATTGTCGTCAAAATTGGTTCAGCATTACTCACTGCAAATGGTGAAGGGCTCAATTTAGACGCTATTTCTCATTGGGCTGAGCAGCTTGCGCAGTTGCACTTTCAAGGGCATGAAATATTGTTAGTGTCCTCAGGCGCAGTCGCTGAAGGGATGGTGCGTATGCAGTTGAAAGCTCGCCCAACAGAGTTGCCAGGGTTACAAGCTTGCGCTGCAATTGGTCAAATGGGACTGGTCCAAGCATGGTCAAGCGTATTTGAGGAGCACAGTATTCGTTCCGCTCAGATTTTAATTACGCATGATGACTTGGCAGACCGCCGTCGTTATCTTAACTCATGTGATGCCTTACAAAATCTTGTAGATTGGCGTGTGATTCCTGTGATTAATGAGAATGATACCGTTGCGACTAATGAAATCCGCTTTGGTGATAATGATACGCTTGCAGCGATGGTTGCGGCGCAAGTCCAAGCTGATGCGTTGATCATTTTGACCGATCAAAATGGGATGTATGATGCCGACCCTCGAAGCAATCCTGATGCCAAGCTGATGCATACTGTGCGTGCACTCGATGAAGAGCTGTTCGAGATGGCAGGTGGTGGCGGTGTGCTTGGACGTGGTGGAATGGTCACCAAGGTTCGTGCTGCACGTTTGGCTGCCAAGTCTGGCTGCCCAACCATCATTGCTAATGGTGACAGTGAAAATGTCTTGCATCGTCTAATGAAAGGTGAAGTGCTTGGGACATTATTTACTTCAGATAACGACCGTATCACAGCGCATCAACAATGGCTTGCAGCGCATTTGCAAATGGCAGGTCGTCTGATCTTGGATGATGGCGCAGTTAAAGCAATTAAAGAAGAAAAACGTAGTTTGTTGCCTGTTGGTGTGCAGGATGTAGAAGGGCACTTTGATCGAGGTGATGTGGTTGAGTGTGTTGATTTGCAAGGCATTCGTATTGCGGTTGGACGGGTGAACTTTAGCTCTCGTTCGGCATCGCTAATCAAAGGCTTAACTTCTGATAAAGTGGTACAAGTGCTTGGTCAAGTACGCTCGCTGGAAATGATCCATCGTAATCATATGGCGATTTATTGATTTTATTTGTTAAAACCAAATCGTTAAATTTAAAAAAGCTGAAATTCAATATTTCAGCTTTTTTATTAAAAATTACAAATTCATCAAGCCACTTTAAGCTGATCAGCAATCACAGTCCAAAGTTGTTGATGCGATGACTTAAACATTTCCATATGCCCGATACTGCGCAAGCCGTATGCTTTCGGCGCTAAAGTCACGATTTGAGATGGGCTATTTGGAAAGGTGCGTAGTAAATCTTTGACATTATGCAAAGTCGCAATCTCATCATCTGTGGCATGAATCGCTGTGATTGGACTGTGAATCTCTGAATGGAAATCCTCGAAGACAGTTTTACCGATTGCATTGGTCGCATAACCACCTTTGGTGCAGTATTCACGCCACTCTGCGCCGACACCTTTAGGAAGATTTTCCCCCATACCGATAAAGTTGGTCGCTGCATAACCTTTGAAGAAACTAGACACAGGAAAAATCACGTTAAACATGATTGGACCAAGAAACTTGGTTTTCCCGCTCAAACCTTTTGTATTGCCTGAAGAACCTGCAATAGCGACGACATTTTTTACTTTTGCATGATTCGGTGCAAGTCCAAGTAGCTGACCACCTGCACTGTGACCAATTAGATGGATTTGTGCAGAATTGGTTTTATCAGTAAGGAAGTCTATCGCAGACACCAAGTCGAGCTGTCCCCATTGGTGAATAAAAGCTTTCGACTTGCAAACAGGTTCATAGAGTGAGTCGCCAATACCACGAAAGTCAAAAGTCATCACATCATAGCCTTGCTCAGTCAACCATTTAGCAAAGGCTTGATAAAAACCTTGCTTAATCCCAGTCGCTGAACCAATAAGAATCGGTAAATGTGTTGAGTCTTGTTGTTTTAGAGCGGGCTGTTTTGGGAAGAAGCGACCTTGCAATACATAACCGTCAGCGCAAGTAAATTGGACTTTTTCGAACATGGGTCTATCCATACATCAGTTTAAATGATTTATTTTTAGCATAGGCGATTTTGCTTCGAAATAAATATCCATAACTTTGCGGTCACTATTTATTTAAAACTAACTTTTAGTACGCAGGGTATCTCAAAATCGGGAGGTTACTGCTTTATATCATCAGATCACCACATCAGATCATCAGGAATCACATAGTCTGCATATGGGTCTTCCTCATCGGTGGTTTGATCATGTTGCTGTTGTTGTAGTCCGATGATGTAACCCGTCATTTTCGCTTCGATGCGTTCTGCCAGTGCTTGTGGGATCAGTGCATACTGAGTCGGTTGTGGTGTGATGATTTTGGCAACGACTAAGCTTCCAGACACGATGGCATTATAGGCTTGCTGATTGACATAGATTTTTTTGATCTTCGATTCGTCAATGAATTGATAGCCTATTTCACCATCTATCTCTTTGATTTGATATTGCTTAATCATTTGGATGATATTCGCCACCAAGCTTTTTTGCTCAAGCTGTTGTTGCTTTTCTTGATTTAAGGCGTGGTCTTTGGCTTGCTTGTCGGACTTTGCTTTGGCGAGTTCAGCTTGTAGTTGTTGCTGATCATTTTGACCTGTTTTTTTGGCATGTTGATTTTGCTTATTGGTCTTTTTGGCTTGTTTTGCATCGACTAAACCTGCTTTGAGTAGTTGTGCTTGTAAGGCATTTTTGACCATGAAAATCTCCAAATTGATTGAAAAAAAATGAATCTCGTAATTCAAATATTTAAGCTGAATTTTGCTTCCAATAGTGTAGCCAATAAATCAGACTAAGCACAGCAGAACACAGTGCAGGAATCAAAAAAGCATGATAATTGAAATAGTGAAAAGTGATCGTTGCAATCAAACCACCAAATAAAAAACCTAGTAATATTGCTAAATGTAAAATCACACGACGCTTTTCCACTTGTAAGCCACGCAAATAGTAGCCGAGTGCTAAGCCCAAATCGGTCAAAACACCAGAGAGATGCGTGGTACGAATAATTGCACCTTGATAATGGCTGACCATCGCATTTTGCATACCCATTGCCACAGTCGCCCAAAGCAGTGCATAGCGTGGAAAATATGGCGTAAATAGCCAACAGAGCACAATAAAAATCGCCACAAGAACCAACGGAATACCATAACGCTGACTCAAACTAAATTGTGCATTGCCAAGAATATAACCACTATAAAATGCGCCGAGTACAAAGCTGATCAGCACTGAAACTAAGAAAAAAACCTGTGAAAAATCGTGTTGCCATAGATGAATAGCAAGTAAGCTGACATTGCCTGTCATATGCGAAATAGACTGATGCAATACCATGAGCAAGCCAAGCACATTGACCATACCTGCATTGCACGCAAGTATGAACATGGCAAACTGTATCCAACGTGGTAATTGCTGTAATGGCATCGTGACTCGCCAAAATGAAATAGTGAAAAAGATTGTAGCGCATTCAGCGCTAAGATTATATTTAGAGGAAGATTGCATTTAGAATAAAGTCTATATTTTTCATCATTTAATCTCTAAAAAAAGGCATTGAGAGATCATTACGACAATCAATAAATTTACTGCTACAATGCAGACTATTCCAAATTTCTATTGTTAATTTTTAAAATTCGATCTTTTCAACTATGTCTGCACGTGCGCAATTGATTCTGAAGCAACTTGGTATTTCGCCGTGGGTGGAACGAGCGTCTGCGACTGATATTATTGCCAATCAAATGCTTTGGCGTGATCAGAGTGATGATCAGGGTATAGAAGATAAAAAATTATCTTTCACAGAACAGACAATGTGTGTTGAGGCGGGAAGTCAGTTCGTTCAAAATCAAAGCCATAAGACAACTGCACCGCAAACCATTGTAGAAGATTCAGAAATTACGCACGCTCTTGTTAAAGAAGAAGTGATTGATTTTGAAAATGATCAAAACCAAATACTTCATGAAATCAAGCCGATCGACGCTGAAACAGTGCAGGCAACGATTCATTTTGATTATCAAGTGTTGATTCATGAGTCATTTTTGATCTTTGCGCACGCGGAAAATTCTGCACAGCATCGACTACTGCAAAATATCCAAAAAGCTTGTCTGATTCGTCAGTCTGCGCTTCATCTTTCATGGCCTTTGAATATTCCGAGTTGGCAATTAGGCGATGCGCATCTTCAAGATTATTTGCGAGGTTTTCTACAAAGCTATGCTGTGCCAAATATTTTGATTTTAGGTGAGGTTGATTTTGAGTTTCCTCAATTCAATCAAAAATCCACCAAGCTTGAGCAACATGCAACACTTGCTGAAATGTTAGAAAGTGGCGATGCAAAGCGTAAACTATGGCATTCGATACAAAGTCTAATGGATACAGAATAATTGCTGTGTTATTTTTAAAAATCATCTTTAAAATGATTCAATGCCGCCATGACTGATCTTAACATCGCATTAGACCTCGTCACTGAAACTGAACATTTAGCACAAAAGAATCATGTGAAGAAAAAGGTTGTGATCTTTAGTCAGATTTTCCCAGAATTTGAAGAAAAGCTTAGAAAAGACTTCGATGTCATCAAAATCAATCCAAAACTCGGTGATGTAAATCAACAAATCCGTGAAGCGGTAACTAATGCACACGGTATGATCGGCGCAGGGCGATTACTCGGAAAAGAGCAACTCGAAACCGCACAGCATCTTGAGATCGTATCCAGTGTTAGTGTTGGCTATGACAATTACGATGTGGATTATTTGAAATCACGACAAATTCAGCTCGCACATACGCCACACGTGTTGACTGAAACTACGGCAGATACAGCTTTTGCATTATTGATGAGTGCGGCTAGGCGCATTCCCGAGCTAGATCAATGGACACGACAAGGGCAGTGGCAACGTACCGTGTCGGCAGGTCAGTTTGGTATGGATATACATGGCAAGACCTTGGGAATCATCGGTTTAGGACATATCGGCTCGGCGATCGCTCGACGTGGTTATTACGGCTTCAACATGAATATTAAGTATTATGGTCGACGTGAAAAACTCGAAACCGCACATCAATTCCAGGCAGAATATTTAAACCTTGAACAATTATTGACGAGTTCTGATTTTGTCGTTGTTGCGGTTGATCTCAATGCGCAAACCAAGCATTTACTGGGTCAAGCTGAATTTGCCTTGATGAAATCCACTGCGGTTTTGGTCAATATCTCTCGTGGTGCGGTGATAGATGAAGACGCACTCATTGAAGTCTTGCAAAATCAACAAATCTTTGGCGCAGGGCTTGATGTCTTTGCTCATGAGCCTTTACAAAGTTCAAAATTATTTGAATTAAATAATGTGGTGGTGACACCGCATATCGGTTCTGCAACCGAAGCAACACGATATGCGATGAACAAGTTGGCGTATGAGAATCTTGTTTTAGCGTTGAATGGTCAAAAGCCAAAGTACAGCGTGGTCTGATCTTTTCAAATGAGTCGCTAAAACATATCTCGTTGAAAAGCTAAAATCTCCACAAAGGAATTTCAATGCAATTACATTCGCAAGACAATTTCATAACCTGTATATTTGCGAATATTGATCACGCCAGTATCCATGAGCAGATATTGCCCTTTAATGCCTTGAAGTTTCCCTTCAATGATTGGCGTTTTATCAAGGTTGTGACTGGTGATTTTATGCGGATATTGCTGTACAGGATATTGAAACTCAAGCGGTTGATCATCTAAAAACCCCAATTCTTCTTCGCTATATTCATTCGCTAAAGTTGCCAATTCCATATGGAATTGATCAAGAATCTGCTCTTTTTCCTCAACCAAATCCACAGGATCAGCTTCGCCTTTGAGCAAGGCACGCCAGTTGGTTTTATCGGCGATCATCTCGGCAAACAAAATTTCAACTTGACCAGACAGACGACGAGAACCCACACGTAGAATCGGCAAAGCCTGCGTTGCACCTTGATCTAGCCATCGTGTCGGCATATTGACCTGACGAGTAATCCCGACTTTTAATGCACTGGAATTTGCCAAATAGACGATATGCGGTTGAAAGCACACTTGCTGGGCAAAGCTTTCTTCACGGCAGGTACCGAGATGGTAATGACAGGTTTCAGGTTTCAAGATACACATGTCGCATTCTGCTTTGGTTTTAAAGCATTTGAAACAGTGACCTTGCGAATAGGACTTTGGCGTGGCATTGCCACAAGAAACGCAGAAAATTCGACCAGTCCATTCGAGTTGGAGCTTTTCTCCAAGACATTGCATCAAATCGGTATTGAATTGATCCAAAACAAACTTATACTCGACATGGCTAGGAAGTGTGGCGTTTGATGCAGGTGTAATACGTGCCTGCATTTTATGGCAAATGCCTTGATATTCCATTGCTGTGCTCGACATTGAAGGATTTTTTATGCCAGATCAAGATATTATTGCCTTATTACTTCAGCTTTTGGCAGAAGAAAAGCAGATTGATCAAGCGATTGCGATCGACATCCAGCCACAGTCCAACTGGGGCGGACAGTGGCAATATTGTAGCTTAAATGACGTGGCAAGTCTGCCATTTGATCAGCGCTATGACTTAGCAATTGTCAATTTGATCAAACAAACATCATTAGAAGACGAAGCATCAAGTGAAACGCTCGCAAATACCACAATTAACAATGCCGTAGTGCGTATGCGGGATTTATTTGCCAAGAAAATTATCGTATTTGCTTCATTAGAGCGGACTAAACAGCTGCGTGCATTAGGCTTTAATCAACTCTTGGAGCTTGTGCCTGAGGATAACCCTGTACAGATTTGGCAATTTAACATTTTAACTTATAAGCACGTTCCTGATTGGTTTAATTCGAAGTTTTGGGCGAATCCTGAAAACTGGGATAAATTCCGTTGGTGATTTTGATCATTTTGCAATTATGACAATCTAAATTTTCAATCGACATCATCGGTTTAAATTGCTATGATGGAGCTTCCTTTGGGGAGTAGCCTCACAGGTGTGAATTGTCGATTATATTTTTAGAAGTTTAATCATTTGCATACTGTGGTAAGCGTCAACATACTTGTGATTTCAAAGTTTAGTTTATATATACCATATTTATAAATGGCTTTGATTGTGGTTCACATGGCGTTTATATCTTTTCCATACACTTTAAGTAAGTGTAACTTCGGTGAAAGACTGGCAAGACCATTGACACTATTTTTGCAAGCGATGTTTGTGGTGATTTTTACATCGCCAATTTGAACTAGCCAATAGGTCGGCAAAAAATAGTTGTCCAATGACGTCTTCGCCGACCTGAAGTGCATAAATGGAAGCTTTTCTTTTTTCTACATCTTTAGTTGCTTTGGCAGAAATGGGTGATAAAACCCAATTGCTGACCTTGCTACTTGCTGCCCGTTTCCGCAAACCGCTCCCAATCGCTCTCGCTATTCTTTTCGCAACACTTTTAAATCATGCTGTCGCAGCACTCATTGGCAATTGGCTACTCCAAGTCATTTCTGCGGATGTGTTGCAGTGGATTTTGGCAGGGACATTTATTGCGATGGGTATTTGGCTATTGATTCCCGATAAACTCGATCAAAGGAAAAACTATCTTGAGCGTTGGCAAAAATACGGTGTGTTCTTTGCGACATTTATTTTATTTTTCTTGGCGGAAATCGGCGATAAAACCCAAATCGCTACTGTCGCTCTGGCTGCACAATTTCAAAGTGTTTTGTTGGTGACTTTAGGCACGACTTTTGGGATGTTGATTGCCAATATTCCAATGATTTTTATTGGTCAAAAGCTCGCTGATCATTTGCCAATGTTATGGATTCAACGTGTTGCTGCGATGCTCTTTATCTTGTTTGGCTTGGTAATTGTTGTTAGAGCATTCCTGTAAAATTGGCTGAGGTTTTCTATAGAATCCATTGAATAAATTTCAGTGTGATTTAAATCAATATCAGTCTTTTTCATGGCGCACTTCATGCTACAATGTGCGCCAATTTTTTATAATTTTACCGTTATTTATTTTTATCACGGTATCACCCCCGAAGCTAAAACACTTTTCGACCACATAGGAAACTTGCTCATGTTTGCCAATATCTCGATTGCTGAATTTGATCCAGAATTAGCGAAAGCGATTACCGCCGAAGATCAACGTCAAGAAGCGCATATCGAATTGATCGCATCTGAAAACTATACTTCTCCAGCCGTGATGGAAGCGCAAGGCACTAAGCTGACTAACAAATATGCAGAAGGCTATCCGGGCAAGCGTTACTACGGTGGTTGTGAAAATGTCGATGTGATTGAGCAATTGGCGATTGATCGTGCGAAAGCATTATTTGGCGCAGACTATGCAAACGTGCAGCCACATGCAGGTTCACAAGCAAACTCAGCTGTTTATTTAGCACTTTTGAATGCAGGTGATACGGTTTTGGGTATGAGCTTGGCGCATGGCGGTCACTTGACGCATGGTGCAAAAGTGAGCTTCTCTGGTAAAACGTACAATGCCGTTCAATATGGCTTAAACCCTGAAACTGGCGAAGTGGATTATGACGAAGTTGAGCGTTTGGCACTTGAGCATAAGCCAAAAATGATCGTTGCAGGCTTCTCTGCATATAGCCGTATCATGGACTGGAATCGTTTCCGTGAGATCGCTGATAAAGTGGGTGCATATTTATTTGTTGATATGGCGCACGTTGCGGGCTTAGTTGCTGCGGGTGTCTATCCAAACCCAGTGCAAATCGCTGATGTAACAACAACGACGACACACAAAACACTTCGTGGTCCACGTTCAGGTTTGATCTTGGCTAAAGCTAATGAAGAAATCGAGAAGAAACTTCAATCGGCGGTATTCCCAGGCAATCAAGGTGGTCCGTTGATGCATGCGATCGCTGCGAAAGCGATTTGTTTCAAAGAAGCGATGTCTGATGAGTTTAAAACGTATCAACAACAAGTCGTGAAAAATGCGCAAGCAATGGCTGAAGTATTGATTTCACGTGGTTTCGACATCGTATCTGGCGGTACGGACAATCACTTGTTCCTATTGTCTTTGATCAAACAAGATGTGACGGGTAAAGAAGTTGATGCTTGGCTTGGCGATGCGCACATCACGGTCAATAAAAACGCTGTACCAAACGATCCGCGTTCTCCATTTGTCACTTCAGGTATTCGTATCGGTACACCTGCGGTAACGACTCGTGGCTTCGGTGAGCAAGAAGTGCGTGACTTGGCAGGTTGGATTGCTGATGTGATCGACAGCAAAGGTGACGAAGCAGTAATTGCAGAGGTACGTGGCAAAGTTGCAGCGGTTTGTGCAAAATTCCCAGTGTATGCAAACTAAATTCATCATCACAATGTGAGTCTATTGATATTCACATGCTGATTTTAAAACGCCGAAACATCGGTGAAGCAAAGAAACGGTTAAGTAAGATGCTTAGCCGTTTTTTTTTATGTGTTGCACTTCGTTATTGAATCCGCCGTCTTAAATTCACCCTAGATTCAGTGTGTTGAAATAGGCAAGAATTCCAATCTATGCTACATTCGTATGATCGCTACCCCATAACAAAGACCTTATTTATGTCATCCGATTTTTCAACGCCATCTTCGCTAAATCACTTCTCCCCAAACCAGCTCTATGACTTTATCAATCGTCGTCAATCCATTGGTTTGCTAGTTGAGCCTGCACCGAATACAGCACAGCTTGAATTGGCGATTGCAGCGGCACTTACTGCACCTGATCATCATCGCTTGCATCCGTGGCGTTTTATCACCATTCAAGGCGAACAGCGAGTTGCCTTTGGTGAATTGTTAGCGAAAAGTTTGGCAGAGGGTGGGGAAATTGATCCTGTGCAATTGGATCGTGTGAAGCAACATCCAATGCGTGCACCGATGATTTTGATCTGTATTGTGCAAGATCAACCACATCTCAAAGTACCACACTATGAACAAGTATTGAGCTGTGGTGCGGCGATTCAAAATCTGTTATTGGTATTACAGTCGCAAGGCTTCTCAAGCATGTGGCGTAGTGGTGCGGCAGCAGAATCTGCGCATTTAAAACGAGCATTAGGCTGTGCAGCAAGTGATGAAATCGCTGGTTTGGTCTATATCGGTACAGCAAGCAAAGAAATTGCACCGAGAGAGCCTTTAAATGTTGCTGACTTTGTTAGTGAATGGCATTTCGGCTAATGGTATAAAAGTGATATAGAAACCATGTAAATATTTACATGAATCAATCGCTTTTCTTTAGAAAGATTCTTATAGTTGTTTTATATACTTAATATTAAATTTGAAAAATGATTTGATGGTTAAGACTTTGTGATACAAAGGTTTCTTGTAGCCATCAAATGACGTATAGATAAGGAAAGTTTGTGACCCAAGCCAATTTTAATGACATTTTAGCCCAATATCAGCAAGATCGTAATAAAGCGAAGTCGGAAAGCAAAGATAATAGCAATCTGCGTATCACGGTGCTTGGTGGTGGAAGTTTTGGTACAGCGATGGCAAATCTTGCCACACGTAATGGTTGTGACACCATCATGTGGATTCGTGACCAAGACGCTGCTAAAGAAATCCAAGAAACAAAAATCAATAAACGCTATTTGCCAGACTTTAAACTCGAAGAAAAGCTTAAAGTGAGCTCAGACTTAGAAGCTTCGGTGAAAGATCGTGATTTGATTTTGGTTGCGATCCCAAGCCATTCTTTCCGTAAAGTACTTAAGCAAATCGCACCACTCATCACAGCACAAGCCGTTGTGTCTTTAACCAAAGGTATTGAAAAAGATAGCTTCTGCTTTATGAGCGACATTATTCGTCAGGAGCTGCCAGAAGTGCCTTATGGTGTGCTGTCAGGTCCAAACTTGGCTAAAGAAATCGTACAAGGTATGCCTGCGGGGACTGTGATCGCAAGCCATTCAGAGCAACTCCGCAATGCAGTGCAAGGTGCGCTACATAGTGCATTGTTCCGTGTCTTTGCCAGTGATGATGTACATGGTGTGGAGCTTGGCGGTGCATTGAAAAATATCTATGCCGTGGCGATGGGGATGGGCGCAGCGTATAACGTCGGTGAAAATACCAAAAGTATGCTCATCACACGTGCATTGGCAGAGATGAGCCGTTTTGCAGTGCGTTTGGGTGCAAATCCGCTAACCTTCCTTGGTTTATCAGGTGTAGGTGATTTATTCGCAACTTGTAATAGTCCGCTCAGTCGTAACTATCAAGTTGGTTTTGCGCTTGGACAAGGTAAGTCTTTGGATCAGGCAGTTGCAGAGCTTGGTCAAACTGCGGAAGGGATTAATACCATTATTCAAGTCAAGTCACGTGCCGAAGAGTTGGATGTATATATGCCAATCACTTGTGCCTTGTATGAGGTGATTTTTAATCATGCACCACCGTTAAGCGTGGCGTTGTCTTTGATGGAAAATGGACATCGCAGTGATGTGGAATTTGTCTTACCGCATCAATCTGATTCTTGATATATCATTTCTAATATTCAAAATATTGCTGTCACTAAAATTTATCAATGATGGTTTAACATTTGAAGGTAGATGGTTGTAATTTCTTTTTAACAATAAATAAGGAAAAATGATGAGATTGATTTTAGTGCGTCACGGCGAAGCTGATCCGAATCGCTCAGGTCTTGACTCAGTACGCCAACTGACTGAGCGAGGACACAGACAAGCAGAATTGACGGCACAGTATATTGCAGAGCAGTTTAAGCCCGATTTATTTGTGGTCAGCCCTTATATTCGAGCACAACAGACGTTATCGTATCTTCAAGCGAAGTTTGATGATGTGCCGACACAAGTTTATCAAGACATTACCCCTGATGATCCAGCAGCGCCTGCAGTTCAGTGGCTTGCAAAACTCACTGAAGAAACGGTGGTCGTTGTCTGCCATATGAATATTATTGCCTATATTGCGGCTTTACTTACTGAAGATAGTCCTGAACCGTTTGATTTAGCGGAAGCAAGAGTATATGAACATCCTGCAATTATGATAGGATTGTCGCAAGAGCAATCACGGTTTGTACCACATGTGGAATAATGTGTTGATTTGCTAAATCATTTGGAATAAAACTGAAAATTAAAACGCATTAGGAAAGCATATGCTGTATTTGTGGATGCCTGAGGGTCAAGGCAAATGGTTGTGGCAAGTTGATGATCAAGGTTGGCAGTTGGCCGACTCATTAGAACAATTGATTCAAACGGTACAATTGACCTATCAACACAAAGAAGCAGTGGTTTTTTTTCCAAGCAGCAGTGCGCAGTTTTATAGTCAAGCAATTAGCAAAGCGCAGTACAAACAGCTTGGTGTTACTGGCGTGCAATATTTAATGGAAGAATATTGTATTGAGCCGATTGATCAGCTTGATATTTTTCATGAATTTCACAAAGATCAGCTGAATATCATGGCGATTTCACGACTGACTCGTGAAACTTATCAGCAAAGTTTGGCGCTGATGCCGTGGCAATTCCAAGCCTTATTACCAGATTTTTTGATTGCACCTGAGCCTGAAACCAATCAAGTGAATATCGCTGATGTGTTTCAACATCGTATTTTCCGTTGGGCAAGGTTGCGTGGTTGGCATGAACACGATTTGAATGTACTCAGTTTATTGCCTGCGGACAACGTTGCAAAAATCAACCATTATTATCCTGCGGGCAGTGCGGTTAATAATGAGGTGGATCAGGCAATTAGCACCATGTTTGTTGGGCAAGATGTGGAATTTATGCAAGCAGAATTGCCTGCAATTGATCTAGGCAAATTCCGTCAACATCCATTTAATGCACTCAGCAAAACTAAAAAAGCCAAAACTGGATTTAACTATTGGAAAGCTTGCGCAGCATTGCTTGCCATCTGTATCGTTACGCAAATCACCTATGATACTTTGCGCTGGTGGAAATATAAGCAACTTGCCAATCAAACCGCACAGCTCGCTGTGGATCAATATAAGCAGTGGTTCCCCAATGAAACTCGGGTTAATGAAAAGAATTTGCGCTCACAGTTCTCTGCAAAAATGAAATTGAACGCCAATGCGGACACGCAAGCACTGCAACTCATCAGTCGAGTTGGACCGATTTTGCAACAATCCAATATACGAGCAGAGCAAGTGCAGTATCGTAATAATGGTTTGACGATGAATCTGCTTGCACAAAATAGTGATGCTTTAACTAAGCTCACTGATCAATTTAAGCAACAAGGTTTTGCTGTGGAGCTAGGTGCGATTCGTAATCAGGGTAGCCAAGTGATTGGCATGGTCAAAGTGCAATAAAATGGGTAAAGAATGATGAAAATGAACCTCAATGTACTCAGCAATCGCTTTGATCAAATCATTGAAACGATTCAAGCGAAACTTGATCAGCTTCCACCTCGTGATCGTTTTGCCATTATTATTTTGACGATTTTTTTAACAGTGACTGCTATCGGGCTTATGCTATGGTTTAGCCATAGCTCGGCAGAAAAGCAACAAAAACGCCTTGTAGAAATGAAAGAAACCATTCATTGGATGCAAAGCAATGCAGTGAAAATGTCGAATCAATCGGCTGAAATGACGACTGCACGCGACAAAGTACAACGTGTGTCGCAACAACTTGGATTAAGTGTACAAAGCCAAGAAAGCAATAATCAATTGAAACTCATCGTATCACATCAAAACTATGCGGTATTGGGAAATTTCCTGACGCAACTTGCCCAGCAAGGCGTGACTATTGTCAGCTTAGATATGCAAAAACAGCCAAGTGGCGAGATTCAGTTGTCTACAACTGTACAATAGCACAACGGTATAATCAGAATGTGGCATAAGTGCCGAATACGATCAGCGCAATCGCTAAAACTGCGTTTACATCGGCATTGAATGCTTTATACTTAAAGCATCTAATCTTGCTATTTTCCAAGTTGAATTGATTCATCTTGTTGGTTTATATATATGTTAATCAGAAAGTTATTTAAGTTTGAGAATGCCCATATCGTCCGCAACTGTAGTTCAGATCGCTGCAAACGCTCGATTCATGGACACAGTTATAAGGTCGAGGTATTCTTGCAAGCGAATCGCCTTGATCATGGGCAGATGGTCTATGACTTTGGTTTGATGAAAGGCATTATTAAAGACCTAATTGATAGTTTTGACCATGCGATTACCTTTTGGGATAAAGACGACGCAGACTATGTGACCGCATGTAAAAATTTTAGTGCACGTTGGATTGCCTTACCTGTTTCGCCATCGGCAGAGCAGTTTTCCCGAGTGTTTTTCTTCCTCGTTGATGCGGTGCTCAAACATACCAATATGCAAAATGGCGAAGGCGATGTGACGATTCACTCTGTGATTGTGCATGAAACCGATACAGGCTATGCGCAGTGTTTCCGTGAAGATATTGAAAATGTGCAAATGGGCGAGTTATCCCTTGCCGACATCGTCTTTTCTGAACAGGTGAAAGTAGAGTGGGCAATGTCTGATATGTACGATCGCTTAAAAAATGGTGACTTATTTGACAATCCTACAGTCGATTTGCAGGTCAAGGTTTAATATAGACACTACGAAAAGTATCTTTCTTTAGATGTAAATTGATTAGAAAATACGAGATTGATTTGCGCTATGTTAAAAAATTGCTTAAATTAACATCACATTGCAAGGATTCATCAGCTCGATTTTAATTGTTCAATGTCTGAGATTGATACACAACATCTGCGCTAAAAATACTAAATTTAAAATTAGGGATAGTCATTCATGCAGGATAGTGGGGTCGCTGATCTTCAAAATATTAACATTGATGAACAGCATCAATCACGTTTGGCACGTGTCAAAATAGATGAAAGTTGGAAGTTGCCTTTGACAGATTTTTTGCTTGGCGATACGATGCAAAATCTGCGAAATTTTTTAGCAGAAGCACAGCAAGACCAACAAATCGTTTATCCACCGAATGCACAAATTTTTCGCGCGCTGAATGACACGCCACTTGATCAAGTTAAAGCGGTGATTTTAGGTCAAGATCCTTATCACGGTGTAGGTCAGGCGAATGGGCTTAGTTTTTCTGTGAATAAGGGTATTGATTTACCACCTTCACTGCGCAATATTTATCATGAGTTGCGTACAGATTTGGGGATTACACCGCCTGCGCATGGCGATCTGAGTAAATGGGCTGAGCAAGGTGTATTGTTACTGAATAGCGTACTTACCGTTGAGCAAGCAAAACCGACCTCACATCAAAAGCAAGGCTGGGAGCAGTTCACCGATGCGGTGATTGATGTGATTAATGAACAACGTCAATCAGTGGTCTTTATTCTGTGGGGGGCTTATGCACAGCGTAAAGGGCAACGTATTGATAGCAATAAACATTTGGTATTAAAAGCAGCACATCCATCGCCATTGTCAGCAAATCGAGGCGGATTTTTTGGCTGTAAAGTATTTTCTAAAACCAATCATTATTTAAATGCACAAGGTATTGCGCCAATCGACTGGCAACTCGACGCATAACGGAATATTAACATCATGACTGACTATATTAATCATCCTGACATTCTTGTAGAAGAGCTCACCAATGGCTGGTGGGCTGTGCGTTTGAATCGTCCAAAGTCCTTACATGCTTTGGATGAGCAGATCGTTGTTGCGTTACATTCGATATTTGAATATTTACATATCAATGATGCAGTCAAAGCAGTGTGGTTTGATTCCACGACACCAAAAGCATTCTGTGCGGGTGGAGATGTACGTAAATTGCGCCAGTTGGTAATTAACGAAGAAGTAGAACAAGCCAAATCTTTTTTTCATCATGAATACGCCTTAGATCGCTTACTTCATCACTATGTCAAACCAGTTGTAGTATGGGGTGAGGGCTATGTGATGGGCGGTGGTCTTGGCTTATTTATGGCTGCACCATTTCGATTGGTGACACCACATTCACGTCTTGCAATGCCTGAGATTAATATTGGTTTATACCCTGATGTGGGTGCGACACGTTTCCTTGCGGATCGTGGTGCGATTGGCTTGTTTATTGGAATGACTGGTTCGATCATGACGGCAGCGGGTGCATATAGTATCGGTTGGGCGACGCATGTCTGTGAACAGGGTCGTGAGAATGTACTTGGACGATTGACTCATATCCGTTGGCAAGACTATCCTGCGGGGGATTATCGTGCGATCGAAGATACTTTGAATAGTTTGCATCGCCCGCTTGCTGCAGGACCTTTGCAGGATTCGCTTGATGTGATTCATAGTGTTTGTCGTGGTTCAGACTTTATGCAAGATGTGCAAGCGATCAAAGGACTTGCCACTGCTCGTAGTGATTGGCTCCGTCAAGCCAGTGAAAATTTAACAAATGGCTCACCAACTACAGCTGCGATCACGTGGCTATTATGGCAGTGGGCGAAACAACATCGTTCTTGGGATGACGTCTTTACCTTAGAGGAAGAAATTTCTGCATGGAAAATTCAGCATGCAGACTTTATCGAAGGTGTTCGTGCTCGTTTGGTGGATAAGGATTTGCAACCTGATTGGCAAGTACAAGATTATCAAAATATTCGAGATCTTTTTCCAAGTGCTATACCTCACAGTGCGCAGATTGATAGTTGGAATGCGTTACTTCGTCAATATGGTATTTTGTCAGACTAAGCATAGTTCTTAGTCGTATTGTGTTATGTATGCAAGAGATTGAATTAAATCAAAGTATTGATGAACAGTGGATGCAACTTGCCTTAGTGCAAGCCAAGCTTGCTGAAGCACAAGGCGAAGTGCCAGTAGGTGCTGTTATTGTGCATCAGAGTCAAGTCATCGGTCAGGGATTTAATTGTCCAATTACAACCAACGATCCCACTGCACATGCTGAAATTCAAGCGATTCGACATAGCTGTCTTCAATTGCAAAACTATCGATTGCCTGAAGGCTCAACCTTATATGTGACTTTAGAGCCGTGTACGCAATGCGTTGGTGCGCTAGTACATGCGAGAATCAGCCGAGTTGTTTTCGGAGCAACAGAGCCGAGAGCAGGCTCTTTGATTAGTGCTAGGCAGTTGATGAGTGATGGGTTTTATAATCATTTTTTTGCCTTTGAAGGTGGATGTTTAGCAGATCAGTCAGCTGAGCTACTTCGACAATTTTTTAAAGCTCGCCGTCAGAATAGTCAAGTCATTGACCCATCAAATCAGTAAAATGAATAGTCAAATGATTAAACTTAAAGGAACAAGTAAATGACAAAGAAAGCGTCAAAAATGATCGTGGTTGAGCAAAAGTTTAATCGACCAGTTGCTGAAGTATTCGATGTATTGTCTAAGCATGCGTCATATAATCGTATTTTTAAGCCGATTCAAGTGGTGCGCATCAAAGATGCAACAGACCCACAGCGTCCGGATGGTGTTGGTTCTGTTCGTAAAATGGGTTTTGGTTTGGTGAAGCCGATTCGAGAACAAATTACCAAGCTTGTGCCTAATGAGCTCATTGAATATAAAATCATTAAAAATCCAATTGTACGACATCACTTAGGTCGATTAAGTTTTACTTCAATCGACGATCATACAACCCAAGTTGTATATACAATTGAATTTGATGCTAGAATTCCGCTGGCAAGTTCGCTTGTGTTATCACAATTGAAGTTTGCAGTAGGTCACGGTTTGGCGAATCTTGCCAAAACTCTTGGTTAGTTTTTTGTTTAAAGGTCTTCAATGTCTACACATATTATTACCATTGATGGTCCAAGTGGCTCAGGTAAAGGCACTTTAGCTACAATGCTTGCTGAACATTATGGATATCATTTGTTGGATTCAGGTGCGATCTATCGCCTACTTGGCTTGAGTTTGTATCAACGTCAATTGCTAGACCAATTGGATACAGCGCTTGAACAATGTGTGGATGTGGCAAAAAACCTATCGATTGAATTTCTTCCGAGTATGAGTGGCATTCGTGTATTACTAGACGGTCAAGATGTCACTGAACAAATCCGTACTGAAGAAGTCGGTGCGTTTGCCTCCCAAGTCGCTGCAATTCCTGCACTCCGTGATGCATTGTTACAACGCCAAAAAGATTTTGCGCAAGCACCAGGACTTATCGCTGATGGTCGAGATATGGCGACCACGGTTTTTCCTGATGCTGATGCAAAAATTTATCTCACTGCTTCTGCGCAATCCCGTGCTGAGCGTCGTGTAAAACAGTTGCAAGGCATGGGTGCTGATGCTAAAATAGACGCCATTTTAGCCAACATCGAAGCACGTGATAAGCGTGATATGGAGCGATCGGTTGCGCCTCTTAAGCCTGCCGACGATGCCAAAGTGATTGATAGTTCAGCATTATCTATCGAACAAGTGTTCGATCAAATGTGTCAACATATCGATCAACGCCTCGCAAAATAAATCCTGATTTCGATCCTCGCTAATTCAAATTTTACTCAAGTTTTAAATTTGACGGTCAGTGCTATGTCAAATTTGAAACTCAACGAAACCGCTCTTGAACTGATCCAAGGCGCTATTTATTACTAGGTATATCATGACCGAATCTTTTGCAGCCCTCTTTGAAGAAAGTGAATTAAATCTCAACGTCGAAAAGGGTGCAGTCATCCAAGGTGTTGTTGTTAGTATTGATGACGACTGGGTAACCGTTGACACAGGTCTTAAATCTGAAGGCATTGTGGCTCGTGCTGAGTTCTTAAATGAACAACGTGAGCTTGAAGTTGCTGTTGGCGATAACGTAGACGTTGTTGTTGAAGCACTTGACAATGGTATGGGTCAAACTGTTTTATCACGTGAAAAAGCAAAACGTGCTGAAACTTGGACAAAACTTGAAAAAATCTTTGAAGATGGTGAAATCGTTGCTGGTCTCATCTCTGGTAAAGTCAAAGGTGGTTTCACTGTTGATATCGGTCCAGTTCGCGCATTCTTGCCAGGTTCATTGGTTGACACTCGTCCAATCCGTGATACAACTCACCTTGAAGGCAAAGAGCAAGAATTCAAAATCATCAAACTTGATGCAAAACGTAACAACGTTGTTGTATCTCGTCGTGCGGTGATGGAAGCTGAATCTTCTGCTGATCGTGAAGCATTGCTCGCACAGTTGGAAGAAGGTCAAACTGTTAACGGTACAATCAAGAATCTTACAGAATACGGTGCATTTGTTGACTTAGGCGGTATCGACGGTCTACTTCACATTACTGACATGGCCTGGAAACGCATCAAGCATCCATCTGAAGTGGTCGAAGTTGGTCAAGAAGTCACTGTGAAAGTGCTTAAATTTGACAAAGAGCGTAATCGTGTTTCTCTAGGCTTGAAACAATTGGGTCAAGATCCTTGGATGGAAATCATGAATCGCTATCCAAAAGGTTCTATCGTCAAAGCACGTGTGACCAACTTAACTGATTACGGTTGCTTCGCAGAGATTGCTGAAGGCGTAGAAGGTCTAGTTCACGTCTCAGAAATGGATCACACTAACAAAAACATTCACCCATCTAAAGTCGTTCAGATTGGTGATGAAGTTGACGTGATGGTACTTGAAGTAGACGAAGAACGTCGTCGTATTTCTTTAGGTATTAAACAAACTCGTGCGAATCCGTGGGAAGAGTTTGCGAAAAACAACGAGAAAGGTAAAAAAGTATCTGGTTCAATCAAGTCAATCACTGACTTTGGTATCTTCATCGGTCTTGATGGTGGTATCGACGGCCTAGTTCACTTGTCTGATATTTCTTGGAATGAGTCTGGTGAAGATGCAATCCGTCGTTATAAGAAAGGTGACACTGTAGAAGCTGTGATCTTATCTGTAGACGCTGAAGGCAACCGTATCAGCCTAGGTATCAAGCAATTGAACAGCGATCCTTTCAATGATTTCTTGGCAGCTAACGAACGTGGTGCTTTAGTGAAAGGTACTGTGACGGCTGTTGATGCGAAAGGCGCAACTGTGAAGTTGGCTGACGAAGTTGAAGCACAATTGAAAGCATCTGAAATCAACCGAGATCGCGTTGAAGATGCGACTAAGTTCTTGGAAGTTGGTCAAGAAGTTGAAGCGAAGATCATCAATGTCGATCGCAAATCTCGTGCGATTAACTTGTCGATCAAAGCAAAAGACGAAGCTGAAGAGAAAGAAGCATTGAACAATGCACGTCAAGCAGCTGCACAAGCTGGTAGCGATGCAAATGGTCCAAAAACTTTGGGCGATTTGATCAAAGCAGCACAAAACAAGTAAGCTCAATTGACTTTTAGTTTGTTCATTTTTTACTAAAAGTTTATTGTTATACTGTAAAAGGTGGCATTAGATACAATTCTAATGCTACCTTTTTGTATTTAAACAGGTTATTATTTAAAACAGATAAGTGAACATGGAGATGGGATCTCATGACAACGGAAGCTTTAAACAAATCTGATTTGATTGAAAAAATTTCAGAAAAAAATCCGCATTTGGCCGAACCATTGGTCGAAGATGCAATTAAAATCATGATTGATCATATGATCGAAGCACTATCAAATAATCAACGCATTGAAATTCGTGGCTTTGGTAGTTTTGCATTACACCATCGTCAACCACGTATGGGGCGTAATCCTAAAACAGGTGAAAAAGTACAAGTTGCTGCCAAAGCCGTGCCGCACTTTAAGCCAGGCAAAGCCTTACGTGATGCAGTCAATGCGCAAGCTGGAAAATAATAGTCTTCAATCAATTTACAGTATGTTTTAACGCTTATTTGAAGTGTTTACTTACAGCTACTGAATTTTTATAAGGATAGAAAAAATGCGTATTTTTCTCATTGCGCTGACAATTGCGATATTTGCATATGCATTGGGCTTAGTGCTACAAAACCCAGATGAATTACCTGTGAATTTATTATTCATCGAAGTTCCTGCAATGCGATTGGGTTTGTTACTTTTGCTGACATTAGTTTTGGGTATTATTCTTGGCTTGCTTCTGCTGTCGATTAAAGTAATTCAGAAAGGATGGGAAATCAAACGTCTACGAAAAGACATTGATTATTTGCGTAAACAGCAAATTCAATCAGCACAAAATGCCGCCGCTGAAGCTGCTGCCTCTGCAAGGCATGAAAAAACCGTTTTGGATGTACAGCCAAACGATAAAAGCCCTTTATAATGGGCTTTTTTTTATATTGATTTTTCGTTATCCGATGACGAATTTTTAGAGGTTTTCGTTTTGAGTATTATTGTTGCCCTAGATGCAAAAAGCCAAGATCAAGCATTAGCGATGGTAGATCAACTTGATGCAAATCAATGCCGTGTTAAGGTCGGTAAAGAGTTATTTACCCACGCTGGTCCAAATATTGTGAAAGCCTTGCATCAACGTGGTTTTGAAGTGTTTTTAGATTTAAAATTTCATGATATTCCCAATACAGCGGCGCAAGCTGTTTTGGCAGCAGCTGATTTGGGTGTGTGGATGATCAATGTGCATGCCAGTGGCGGACGTAAAATGATGCAAACTTGTGCCGAACGTTTGGCACAGCATCAACATCAAACCAAATTGATTGCGGTGACCGTACTGACCTCCATGGGGCGTGAAGATTTGCTCGATATCGGTTTAGACATTGATCCACAAGACCAAGTATTACGCCTTGCAAAGCTTACTCATGAATGTGGTTTAGATGGCGTGGTGTGTTCAGCGCAAGAGGCGAAAATGCTACGTGCAGAAATCGGTGCAGATTTTGAATTGGTGACGCCTGGGATTCGTCCAGTCGGGAGTAATGCCGATGATCAGAAGCGAATTGTGACACCAGTGCAAGCAATCCAAGATGGTGTAACGCATTTGGTGGTTGGACGTCCAATTACTCAAGCGGAAAATCCAAAACAAGTTTTAAATGATATTTTTCTTAGTATTACATAAAAATATCATTTTGATTGACTCACTTTGCACAGTACTTTATTTTTTGTAAAAACCAAATATGAGTTTGTACTTTGAGAGTTCAAGCTCATTAGCAAAGTATGAGAAAATAATAAGCTAATCTATCTGTAAAATAGTTTTCACTTCATCAGACGCATAAAATTGCATCAGATAAAAACGAATTCGATTTGATAAATAACCGTCACTTACTAACTTTTCAATAATCGGTAAACACAAATCCGCAAGTTCTGAACGTAGTAAGTCCTGATCGACATTGATGTCGGTAAGTACTTTGGCAAAAGTTTCATTCTGATGGGCATTAAGCCAATGCGTAACACCCGCTGATACTTGCTCCTGTAGATATTCTGTTTGGCGAAGATGATCCCAGATTTTATGTCCGAGTCCGACAGTATGCGGTAAATCTTCAACCAAAATATAATTTTTTACTGAACTTAAAGGTGCAACTTTAATACTATGCCAAAACTTTGCTTGAAGGTGATATACCTTATTATTATCAAGATATTGGTTGATTAATCGTTCACTTAGATTGCTAATTTTAGAGAAATTCTTATGTAAGTAGTTGCGTAGATTCTCATCAAATGAGTTGTCAGAAGCACGTTCCAAAACAGACTTTCCAACCTTCATCAATGAGCCCATACCAGGGACTTTTTTACTCAGCATGGTATTGTCCATGAAGTCCTTGATACTTTGTTGCACAATATTGGTCATCAGTTCAACATAAGCAGAGTTATTTACCAATTGATTAATCAGTGCTTTGCGGTGCTCAGTTTTCGATGCGATATATTGAGCGATTTCATCAACAGTATTCACGTCAAGCACGTCATCAATTTTTGTACTGACATTATCAGAATGTTCAAGGGCAAGGGCAATATGCTGTTCAATCAATGTAATTAAATTTGTTGAAGCTTTGCTATTGAGAATTTGCTCTTGTAACAGTGCATTGACTTCTGCATGTTGCCAAAGTTCGCCAACTTTTTGCTGGGTGAACCATTCAAAAAATCCCATAAACTCATCAATAATGGTTTGCTTTCGAGAGAGCTCTGCTTCAATAAATTTGATTTGTGCATCGAGTAAGGCTTGGGCTTTAGGATTGATCGTAGACATATATTCTCAAACGCTCACTAAAAAGTTGACACTTTAAGGAAAAGTACAAGAAAAAAAACTAAAAGAAAAGCTCATCTAAAATGAGCTTTTCCAAATTCGGTTTAAGGTGCAGTTTGCGTGCTTTGTTTTTTCTTTGCAAGCTGAACTTTATTTAAAAAATTGAGGTAATCTTGCGCTACTACTTGATCGAGTTCTATCAATGGCATATGTCCCACACCATTATAAATAATTGGTTTTTGGGAATTTTTAAGCAAGGATTGTAACTCCGATGCAGCTTCTTTGTTGATGATACGATCTTGATCGCCCCAAAGAATCAGTACAGGCGAGTCAATAATACGGCCCGCCAACGCAAAGCTTTCAGGTGTAAAGGCTTGTTGAATCATCACGATCTGATCAATGACGTGCTGTGTTTGCGCAGCGTTTTTGATCATCAGTTTTTCTTGTTCTTTTAAAATTTCTTTGGGAATAAAAGGTGGATTTTCCATCGTTAGCTCAAGTAGTTGCTCAAATTCACCCGACTGATCAACGATTAATGATTTTAGCTGTGCTGGGTCTTTTAAAAACTTGGTATTTGCGGTTTTGTAGACACCTGCTGCATTCATCAATAATAAACTGTCGATCTTGTGCGAATATTGCGCACTATACAGATAAGCAATTGCACCACCCAGCGAGTGTCCTGCAACATGAATGGAGTCATTAATATCCAATGCTTCAGTAAAGCGTTTTAACTTTTCTGTGAGATTCGGAACAGAAGAATCAAAATCTTTTGGCACTTTGGTGTCACCGTGAAATGGCAAGTCTGGAATGATGACGTGATAGTAGGGCGTTAAATAATGTGCGACTCGATTCCAGTTGTCACGTGTGCCAGACAGTCCATGAATTAAAAGAATCGTGGGTTTACTCGTATTACCACCTTCACTGTAGTGCCATTCAATTTCGGCGACTTGTTTTTTCTGACTTTTTAACCCTGCCCAAGTACGTTCTTGCGCTAGAATCGAGCTAAATGTGGTATTAATTTGTTCATTCGTTTTAGCATGAGCAGTATGATATGCACAACCGAGACAGATCACAGCACTCAGAAGCGCAATTTTAAGTTTAGAATTGCGACTTTGCGATATCACGTTGTCGTTATGGTTTGACATAAATGGCTAATCCTTAGCGATGAACTAAGTTTACTATAATTGAAAATGAATGCTTTTGTAATTTGCCTAAATCACATGGTTTTGGGCAGAATGATCAAGGCGCTGAACGAAAGAATATTGAATAAAAATTTAGAAATTTTTACATAGAATAAATTTTAGTGTTTCTCAAAAAATAACAAATTTAATCAATGACAACTGAGTTGCAGCCTTTTAAAATAAAAGCAAATTTAAGTTGGAAAAGTTTGCAATGATCAGCGCTCAAGAAGCCTTACAACGTCTCAAAGATGGCAATATCAACTTTATCAATGGTGAAGTACAGCATAAGCATCTTTCTCATCAGGCACGTGCTGATCTTGCAGATGCGCAGAATCCTTTTGCCATTATCTTGGGTTGTTCAGACTCGCGTGTACCTGCGGAAATGGTTTTTGATCAAGGGCTTGGCGATCTATTTGTGATTCGAGTAGCAGGGAATATTGTTGCGCCATCGCAAGTAGGTAGCGTTGAATTTGCCGCGGAGCATTTTAGTTCTCCTTTGGTCGTGGTACTTGGGCATACTCATTGCGGTGCGATTCAAGCGACGATTGATACCTTGATCAACCCAAATACGCCGCATTCGAGCAATTTAATGTCGATCGTTAATCGTGTACGACCTGCTGTGGAGATGCTATTTCAAACTGATCTCAAAAGTGATGTTGATAAACTCTCAAAACATGCAGTGAGAGCCAATGTATTTGCTTCAGTCAATCAATTACGACACGGTTCAGCGGTATTAGAAAATTTAACGCAACAGGGTAAATTGATGATCGTAGGTGCTGAATATTCTCTTGAAACAGGTGAAGTTGAGTTTTTTGATTATTGATGGCTGTTTGATACATGTAAAAATGCGATTTGCTACACAATGTAATCAATTGACCGAAAAAATGAATCCAAAGTTATAATTTGGCTATGGTAATCTGTGCTTGTCGTGTTATAACAAGTGCGGACAGATCAACTTGTATCGACTTACGCAAACATCGTGGGAGATCTACAAGATTGATAAAAGTGATTCAACAAGGAAAAACGAGGAATACACATGCCTGCTTTTTTATCTGAAGATTGGTTTAATACTGTAGAGCAACTGACTGCTGAAGCAGGAGATTTGAACTTACCACCAGCACTACAAAGTCTTGCATTGAATATGGTTGTGGATAATGCAGATGGTTCAAATACTGAGCTTGCATTAGACGGCGGTAAGATTCAAAAAGGTTTAGCTGACAATGCTAAAACGACTTTAAATATGGATGCTGATACATTGCGTAAAGTCTTTCTTGAATTTGACATGAATGCAGCAATGCAAGCATTTATGACTGGTCAGATTAAAGTACAAGGCGACATGAGCCAATTGATGGCATTGCAAACAGCTCAACCAAGTGCAGAGCAAAAAGCATTGTTCAAAAAAGTATTAGAAAATACCAACTAATACAATGCGTTAAATCGAATAAACCATGCAAGATTATACATTTTGCATGGTTTTTTATTTTTTCAATTAAGATCAAATTTAGACTAAGCAAAAATAACTAAAAATAGACAAATTGCACATCAAAATGATAATATCATCACATAAATCTACCATTATTTGAGTTGACGTCATGTCACAGTATATTCCTTATTTGTTGCGAATGGATTTGTTGCAAATCGATCCGCTTTTGGATGTTGACTGGCGTGCCCGATTGGAAAGTATATTCACCAAAATAGATGACGAACATCTTAAAGAAGAAATCGATCGTCAGATTTTGCAAACCAAAAGTATCACATGGTCTGCGCAAAATAATCATTTCGATTCCAAGCCTGCGATCAGTTTAGATAAGCTAAAATTCACCATGGAAGATGATGTCAGAATTTTGAATATTCTAGATCATATCATCGAATCGCTTGGCTTTATTGAAGACAATCACAATGCAGTTTTCTTCGCTGAATATGTTGAAAATATTGTTCGTCAGATCAATGCCATAGACTCGGAAGATGACCTCAGTCTTGGTGACAAGCTCTATCAAGTGAAAAAAAGCTTTTTGTATCATATCGCTGAAATTGTCAAAAATAAGCATTTTGAAATTCCAAAAAATACTCGTGGCATCACTCAAGATGAATTAAAAGTTTACATCTTAGAAGTGTATATCAAGCATGAACTTTTGGATTATTGGTTCAAGCGCATGAGTAGCTATGAAATCAATAATGAAGATAATTTATATTTTAAATATATCATCCGAAAAGAAGCGACGATCCGTAAGTTTTCTGTGGTGAAAACCAGTAAATACTATTTCCTCGTGGCGCCTGGCCGTAGCTTTGATGAAAATATTTTCTCAATACGCCGTTATTTACTTGAGCAAACTGTTGAGCACAGTCCAAAAGTCTATATTTATACGCTAGCATTGCCATTGGTGGCATCTGATGAGATGAATGACATTAAAAAGTTTAAATTTCTCATCTCCAATATGGTCACGGTGGAATATAACTTAAATCAGTCAGTGGTTGATTTTGTTGCCAATACACAGACAGCATTTAACAATCAAATCATGCCGATGTTTACCCAACCGATTGAATTTAAAGAAAGCAATATGGATTTGATCGTCGGTAATCATTTATCCAAAATTGAAAATTTGATTCACTCAATTATTCTTAAGCCCTTAAAAGAGGCGATGAGCAGTTTTATTACCCATCAAGATGAATATGATTATGTGTATTACACCATTAAACATATGTTCCAAGATATGATTAATAGTTTTGATGTATTTAAACAGCAACCATTATTATCTTTAAATACGCAAGTTCAGGTATTTGGCTACAAAATTATTTCTTATATGAAAATGCTTGAACGTCGTCGTAGTGATTTGTTTGTGAATATCAGTGCGCATGAATTGAGAATGGTCGGTGATGTCGCAAAACAACCTTTGGACTTACTCTTTGAAAGTTTTGATAACAAAATGAGTTGGTATCGTGGCTTACAATTTGAACTCAAAGAAATTGAGAGAAATCAGGGTACACCAAATAAAAAAGGCGCTTTGGCAGGGTTGTTCGCTGGTCGAAATCAAAACTTAAAACGTTATCAAGAGATATACCATGAAATGATGGTGATAAAAAAATCTGCATTTCATGATTTGATGAATATTCCAAAGCAATATAAGAACTATTGCGTGACGATTGTTGAAAATAAAAATGCATTTTCTCTAGAAGGCAATAATGTATTTTTAGCATTTAATCAAGGCGAAACAGGCATTGATAAACTGCCAATCATGTTTAAAGTACAAAAAGACTTCTCGGATTTTAATCTAGAAACGGTTTATAGTCGTATAAAGCGCAGTGCTTTAGAAGCAGAACCACGACTGCCAAGTTAATTTAAAAAATCTATTGATATAAAAAAACTGCAACGATATTCACTGCAATTTTTTTACTCTCAGCGAGATGATTACTTAAATAAAAAATACAATATTCGTTATTTAAAGAAATAACCCGTTTCAGGTGAGCTGGCATTGGCTAAGCGTTTGCGTGGCATGCGACCTGCTAGAAAGGCTTCACGTCCCGCTTCGACAGCTTTTCTCATGGCACTTGCCATCAAGATCGGTTGTTGTGCTTGCGCAATCGCTGTATTCATCAGCACGCCATCACAACCTAATTCCATCGCTATCGCAGCATCACTTGCTGTACCGACACCTGCATCGACTAAGACAGGCACTTTTGCATTTTCAATAATGATCGACAATGTATGCGGATTCAAAATCCCTAATCCTGAACCAATCAAGCTGCCTAAAGGCATGATGGCAACACAGCCCATTGCTTCAAGCTCTTGTGCCACAATTGGGTCGTCTGAGGTATAGACCATGACATCGAATCCATCATCAATCAGCACTTGAGCGGCTTTGATCGTTTCGACCACATTGGGATAGAGCGTTTCTTGATTGCCCAAGACTTCCAATTTCACCAAGTTGTGCCCATCAAGGAGTTCACGGGCAAGTTGGCAAGTACGAATCGCACTTTGGGCATCAAAACAGCCTGCGGTATTGGGCAAAATAGTATATTTTTCAGGTGGGATTACAGATAACAGGTTCGGTTGGCTTGGATCTTGTCCAATATTGACACGGCGGATTGCGACCGTGACGATCTCAGCACCACTGGCTTCAATTGCTAAGCCTGTTTCAGTTAAATCCTTATATTTGCCTGTGCCGACCAGTAGGCGCGAGTGGAACTCACGTTGTCCAATTTTAAATGAGGAATCACTTGAATTTTCTAGCTGTGTATCACGTTGCATAATATTGCCTTTAACCTCCGCCTACGGCTTGAATAATTTCAATCTTATCATTGTTTTGGATGATGGTTTCCGCCAAACGGCTCTTTGGCACGATCTGTTCGTTCATTTCTACAGCAAAACGTTTTCCATCAAGTTGTAGCGATTGCACTAATTCAAACAAAGTGTTGAATTCTGTAGTCAGCGCTTCGCCATTTAAAAAAATATTCATGGGTAAATCAATCTTCAATTTTTAAAACTAATATGCTCAAATCAATGTTGTTTAAAGGCTTGCCAAGCCAAAGCCAACCAGCCAAGTATCATGAAAAATCCACCAATCGGCGTGATCGCACCCAAGATACGTGGCATGCCTAAACTCATGATATATAAAGAGCTGCAGAAAAGCACGATACCAATCTGAATGAGTAAAAAGGGCATTTTGATCGAAAAAGATGGTAATACTTTAGCCATGATACCAAGTAGTAATAAACCCAAAGCGTGGTAGAAAAAGTATTCAGTCGCAGAATGCCACCACGTTATTTGCTGTGCATTGGCTATTTTTTGCAAGCCATGTGCACCAAACGCACCGAGCATCACGGCTAAGGCTAAGTTAAGGGCAGCGATACCAATCCACATAGTCGTTCCAAGCAAAGTGCTAAAATGAGTGCGAGTAGTATAGAGGATTGTTATTTTTATGCCTATGTCTTTGCTTTTAAAGATGGATTTTTTTCGTATTAAGGTGGGTGAAAATTCACTTGAGATGAACGTCTGTGAAAATATCACCTATAAAACCCAAGTTTATAGGTGAGACCAATTGGAATGGTGTTAAATTCAAATATGATTCAGTCAAACGAAATATTAAATCATCCCGCAGACATTGCGGTTTTGATCTTTTCCATGGCATTTTTTTCAAGCTGACGGATACGCTCTGCAGACACATTATATTCCGCTGCTAACTCATGCAAAGTCGATTTATTATCATCTAACCAACGACGTTGCAAAATACTACGTGAACGATCATCGAGCTGTTCCATCGCATCATGTAGCGCGTTGTTACTTTGCGCTTCCCAGTCTTCTTCTTCTGCAAGGCGGGCAGGGTCGTAACGATTGTCCTCAAGATATAGTGCAGGCGCAGTGTAATGACTTTCATCGTCATCATCATTTTGCGCTTCAAATGCTGCATCATAAGCGGTCAGACGACCTTCCATTTCTAGCACTTGCTCTGGGGTCACATTTAGATCGTTAGCAATCGCTTGTGCTTCTTCCAAAGTCAGCTTTTTACTGGATTTTTTGAGGCTACGCAGGTTAAAGAATAATTTACGTTGCGCTTTGGTCGTTGCGACTTTGACGATACGCCAGTTACGTATCACATATTCGTGGATTTCCGCTTTAATCCAATGTACAGCAAATGACACCAAGCGTACGCCCATGGTCGGGTCGAAGCGTTTCACCGCTTTCATCAAGCCAAGATTACCTTCTTGGATCAAGTCACCTTGAGGTAAACCGTAGCCTGCGTAGCTCCGTGCAATATGAATCACAAAACGAAGGTGCGACATCACCAACATCTTGGCGGCATCTAAGTCTTGATCATAATAATAGCGGTCAGCAAGTTCTTTTTCTTGCTCAGGGGTGAGAATCGGAATTTGATTCACCGTACTAATATACGCACCGAGGTTAACCCCAGGCGCAGTCAATGACAGGGGCATCAATTGGTTGCTACTGTCAGTGGCCATGTAATCTCCTTGATAGGGATGAAGTTCCCAAAATCATATAATAATTCAACGCTATGCACATGTAAGTAGGATTACGTGTAAATGTGTAAGTAATTAATGCGATATGGTGCGTATTGTAAAATTTAAAAGGGTTATTTTTCAATATAATAGTGAAATTCATCATCAACAATCATTTGCTGGACAATTTTCAATTGTTGTATCTGACAAAAATGCGCCAAATCTTGTTGACTATTGGGATCAGTCGCTTTGATTAAAATCAGTTGTTTAATCTTTCCACTTTCAGTAGATATTTTATTTTTTTCAATGGTTTTGATTAAACGCTTGAGCATCAGAATAGGCATAGGGCAAGGCTGATTACATGCATCAACGGTGAAGTCGGGTGTGAGATTCAAAGTATTTTGAGCTATTTCAGTTGCCATGATCATTCAAACTGCCAATCAAAAAATGAAATGTCTTGCGCTGATTTTAACAACAAAATCTTGGCTGTGCCCGTATCCTCTCGCCAATCGCCAAGCACAATACGTTGTTTGATATTTTCTAAACTGTGAATCGCAGGGCGATGGGTGTGACCATGTATCAATAAATCAACATTTTGAATTTGTTTTTGCACTTCAGCTTGATTGACATCGACAGGTTGGTAATGTGCATTCTGCTGGCGGTTTTGGCTTTTTTGGCGGGCATAATCCGCAAGACGACGTTTCAGATAAAATGGAAAAAGTTTTAAAAATCCCAGTAATACAGGATTACGAATAATGCGTTTAAAGTGTTGATATTCTACATCATCAGTACAGAGTGCATCTCCATGTTCGAGGCGAATAGTTAAACCTTGCCAGTCGTACACATAGGGTTCTTGTAATAACTTTCCACCAAAACGATCTAAGAAGCGTTGTCCGAGCACGAAATCACGATTGCCACAGAGGAAATAGACTTGATTGCCTGTTGCGGTAAATGCTCGTAACTGTTTGACCAGGGGTAATAGCCAATCGCTTGGATCACGATCGGAAAGCCACACATTAAACCAATCACCGAGAATATATAGTTCAGTTGGTTCGGATTGATAGTGCGCTAATAACGATAAAAACCCTCGAATTAATCGAGGGTGATCATCAGATAGGTGTAAATCAGCAATGAATAATTGTTGCATTTTAAAATCTCGCCTAACCCCTCTTTCAAAAGAGGGGGAACGCCTCCCTTTTTTAAAGGGAGGTTGGGAGGGATTATTTATTCAGCAATAATTTTTGCAGATTCAATGACCACGTTCTCAAGTGGAACATCTTGATGATAGCCACGACTACCTGTGCGCACGTTTTTGATCTCAGCCACAACGTCCATGCCTTCAACGACTTTACCAAATACTGCATAGCCCCAACCTTGCGCAGTTTTGCCAGTGTGGTTCAAGAAGCTATTGCTTTTTACATTGATAAAAAACTGTGCAGAAGCAGAGTGTGGTGCTTGGGTACGTGCCATTGCCACAGTCCCTTCGTCATTGCTTAGTCCGTTGTCCGCTTCATTTTCGATCGAATCACGAGTCGATTTTTCTTTGAAGTTTTCATCAAAACCGCCACCTTGAATCATAAAGCCGTCAATGACACGGTGGAAAATCACACCATCATAAAAGCCTTCACGTACATATTGTAGAAAGTTCTCAGCGGTCACTGGTGCTTTCTCGGTATTGAGTTCAAGTACGATACGACCTTTGTTGGTATTAAGTTCAACTTGAGGAAAACTCATTAATTCATCTCCTGATCATGGATTTTCAAAAAAGCCATGTGTTTTTGGTTGTGAGAAGGATAAGCAAACTGTAAACTTCATAGCAAGTAAAAAATACAAAATTTCACGGTTTTAAATTGATATTTCTCATCAATTTGTCGAAAATTTGTATGAAAATTTATTTCTTTCACCAATTTTAGTGATGTATGACTATGAGTTCAAATGATCTTGTTCAAAATGTGCCAAATGCTTCTTCCGCAAATCAAAATCTTGCAGCAGATCAACAGGCACAGCAACAGCAAGCAGGTTTGGACTTTATCCGTCAAATCGTAACAGATGATGTCAAAGCACAGCGCACGAATGAAGTGGTTACTCGCTTTCCACCTGAGCCGAACGGTTATCTACACATTGGTCACGTTAAGGCGATTTGCCTGAATTTTAGTATTGCTGAAGAATTTGGCGGAAAATGCCGTCTGCGCTTCGATGACACTAATCCAGATGCAGAAGAACAAGAATACGTCGATGGCATCAAATCAGATATCGAATGGCTCGGATTTCACTGGGATGGACAGCCTCGTTATGCATCAAGCTATTTTGATCAGCTGTATCATTGGGCGGTGCAATTGATCAAACAAGGTGATGCCTATGTCGATCTGCAAACCCCAGAAGAAATTAAACTCAATCGTGGTAGCTTCGTCGAAGTCGGAAAAAATTCACCGTATCGTGATGCCACTGTTGAAGAAAATCTCAGCCGTTTTGAACAAATGAAAAATGGCGAAATGGGCGAAGGCAAAGCGGTACTGCGTGCCAAAATCGACATGACAAGCCCGAATGTGCATCTGCGTGATCCGATTCTCTACCGTGTGCTGGACAATGAACATCATCAAACTGGTGGTAATTGGAAAATCTATCCAATGTACGACTATGCACATCCATTGTCTGATGCGATCGAAGGCGTGACGCACTCACTGTGTACCTTAGAGTTCGTCGATCATCGTCCGTTTTACGATTGGATTATTGAAAAGGTTCATTCAGAAGCGGTACCACGTCAGTATGAATCTTCTCGATTAAACGTGTCTTATACCATTACCTCAAAACGGAAATTGCGTCGTTTGGTGGAAGGCAATTTTGTGCAGGGTTGGGATGATCCACGTATGCCAACGGTGGTGGGTATGCGTCGTCGTGGTTTTACTGCCGATGGTTTGCGTGACTTCTGTAAGCGTGTTGGCGTATCGAAAACCGATGGTATTGTCGATGTCGCAATGCTTGAGTTCTGCATTCGTCAATCACTGGAAAATACCGCATCTCGTGCTATGGCAGTGCTCAATCCCCTGAAAGTGACTTTAACCAATTTGCCTGAATCGATGACTTTAACGCAAAAACGTCATCCAAATGTCGATATGGGCGAACGTGACATTCCACTCACCGATGTGATTTATATTGATCGTGCTGACTTTGAAGAAGTGCCACCGAGTGGCTTTAAACGTTTGATTCCTGATGGTGAGGTGCGTTTGCGGAATGCCTATGTGATCAAATGTGATGAAGTGATCAAAGACGAAAATGGTGAAGTGATCGAGCTGAAATGTTCGATTGACCCTGATACCTTAGGTAAAAAACCAGAAGGTCGAAAAGTTAAAGGTGTGATTCACTGGGTGTCTGCCGAAAAAGGTGTGCCTGCGGAAGTACGTATTTATGATCGTTTATTTAGCTCGGAAGACCCTAAAGAAGGTGAAGATTTCTTAGACAATCTGAATCCTGATTCTTTGCATATCGTCCAAGCTATGGTTGAACCATCATTGGCACAAGCGAGTCCTGAAGATCGCTTCCAGTTTGAACGTGAAGGCTATTTTGTCGCAGATCGTTATGATCATACCGCGGAAAAACCTGTGTTTAACCGTATTTTGGATTTGCGAGATAGCTTTAAACCTGAGAAATGAAAAAATGATTAAGTATCATTTTTTGCATTTCGCAAGACGAGCAATTTTATTGCGAGTAAAAAATATGGATTGAGTATCCATTTTTATTTCGCAAGACGAACAGCTTTGTTTTAAGTGAAATTCAATCGATGAACAATCTTAAAATGCTTTAGTTCCAACCAAAGCATTTTTTTATGCAGGCATCGGCAACACACCATCTAATAAAAACTGATCTAAATAAAAACGAATCAATTCTGAACTTTCTACCGCTTTAAAAATAATCTCACCCGCAGACATATCACAAAACCATTGTTGGCGTTCTTTGGGCTGATTTGTACAAAATGGATCCGCTGTAAATAATCCAACACAAATGCCTTGCTGTTCTTGATTCTGAATTGTGCGGGCAGAACAATATTCAAAGACTTCAATATATTGACTGCGCATCACCGTGCCTAAAGACTGCGCAAAACGATAATTCGATGGATGCTTAAGTACATCATGATATTGATCGAATGGTGTGGATTGCAGTTTTACGCCTTTTTGAGTTTTATAATCGACCGAAAATAAAGTATGTACCGAACGCATGATTGGCTTAGGTGGTGGCGCTTGCATGGAATGCCAAAAAATAAACCGATAATATGCAGACTCCACCAAAGTCACATCGACACTACAGCCACCATAAAAAATACTCGTCTCAAATGTCCGCCCAAAGCGCGATCCCCATTTTAATGGTGGATAGCGAAAAGGCGACTTTAGCAAATAATGCAGATGCGCAATATTTTCAGGATAGGGCGGTTTGACCGCATCGAGCATCTCTTCTAAAAGGGCTTGTTCTTCTAAAGTATCAACCAACTGCCGTGTGGCGATTTGCTCTTGGCTTTCAACGAGGCGATATAGCGTGCCGTGAATTGGACGAATTACTTTTTCCCAATCTATGGATTGCCATTGATCATGGTCACCCGTTGGTCTTGAGGTCATATTTTGCCTCGAAGTCCATCAATTAAATTCAAAACTGATACTAAACCTTGAATGCTTTCCATTTGCACAATCGGCACGCCACCAGTCACCCGATTCGGTGAATTGAGGAAATGGCGCATCCATTCCTCATCGCCATTGGTCAGCGCAAACAAAGCACGTGATACACGGATTAGTAATAGCGCTAACTCACCTTGCTTTGTACTTGGCTCAAGCTCGGGCTTGCTTTTTAAACGGCTAATCGCAGTGCGATGTACCCCGAGTATGGCGGCAAGTTGTGATTGCTTCAGCCCAAGTTGATCTGCGGCATTGAGAACGGCTTTGGCTAAGACGACTTTTTGTTCTACTGGTTGTTTCACTAAAGCAGTCATAAAATCACCTATACATGATGATAAATGTTGTTTATGCACAAATTATAACTTAAATGTGTATATTGCACAAATTTAATAATGAGATGATTTATTGAATAAGCTTATTTCACTGTCGGTTCAATATACTTCCAAGCAGAATTTAGCAGTATCGATTGTGCTTTGACATTGGGATGGATTTGATCGGATTGCATCAGATTTTTATGATCTGCTACGCCATCGAGGAAAAAGGGAAGCAGTTGAATTTTAAATTTTGTTGCCACAGTTTTGTAATTACTCTCAAAGGCTTGACTATATTTTGTGCCATAGTTTGGTGGAATTTTCATACCGAATAGTAAAACTTCAGCTTTTGTATTTTGGCTGAGCTGTACCATTTTCGATAGATTATTTTCAATGATTTTCGGCGGTTGACCACGTAAACCATCATTACCACCGAGTTCGATCACGACCACATCAGGTTGATACTTTTTTAGCAAATTTGGCAAACGAGCCAAAGCGCCACTGGTGGTTTCACCGCTCATACTGGCATTGACGACTCGGTGTTGTTTTGGATATTTTTGATTGAGGCGTTTTTGCAGTTGATCAACCCAACCTTGCCCACGATCCATGCCATAGCCCGCACTGATGCTATCACCCATGATCAAAATTGTATCGGCATGGGCAAGTGTGAAGCCCGCAAGGCTTAAACTGCTCGCGAGTGCAAGTTGTTTTGGAAGTTGCTTAAATGTTGAGCGCTGAAAAACTTTGTACATGAATTCATCTTTTCCTTTGGTTTGAAGCATGAAATACTGATTTATCAAACTGAACTTGAAAATCCTAAAACTTTTTGGTAAATCCCATCATGCCACAACTTGCTGATAAAACGATTATTCAAACGCAAAAACTCTCACAAGTGATACAAATCCACGATCAACGGATACACGTTTTAAAGTCGATTGATTTAAAGATTGTAGAAAAAGAACAAGTGGCAATCACAGGGCGTTCGGGTTCAGGAAAATCGACGCTACTGGGTTTGCTTGCAGCACTTGATCAGCCTTTTGATGGTGAGGTTCACCTTTGTGGTCATGCGATTCATAGCATGACAGAAGAACAACGTGCCAAAGTGCGTTTGGAAAATATTGGCTTTGTTTTTCAGTCCTTTCAGCTTTTACCACACCTCAGCGCACTGGATAATGTGTTATTGCCGATGCGATTGCAAAGTGCCTATCGCTACACTGAGGCAAAAGAAAAAGCCCAAGCAATGCTTGAGCGCGTTGGTCTGATTCGCCAAATGTCACAAACGCCAAAAGTGCTATCAGGTGGTGAGCAACAGCGTGTTGCCATCGCTCGAGCATTGGTGACAGAGCCAAAAGTGGTGTTTGCTGATGAGCCGACAGGAAATCTTGATCAAGATACTGCAAAAGAGATTGAACAGCTTTTATTTCAAATGAATCATGAGCTTGGCACGACATTGGTGTTAGTGACGCATGATCAAAAACTTGCTTCACAATGTCAGCGACAGCTACAACTTGATGATGGCAATCTATTGGAAAGTACACATCGCAATGCATTATCTGACTTGAAGATGGATGTATAAGTATGCGTTTATTTTCAAGTTTACTTCGACAGAGCTATCACAGTGGCGGGATTACTTTACTGGTCGTTGCTTTGGCATTGGCGATCAGCGCCAGTACTGCACTACGATTTAGTAATCAACAAATCAAATATGCGATCGAACAACAAGCCGGGGAATTGCTTGCCTCGGATATGCTGATCGAATCCAATGAGCCACTTGCGGATACATGGCGACAAAGCGCAACACAGCACGGCTTAAAAACCTCGCAAAGTACCGTATTTAGCTCGATGGCGCATACGGGCGAACATTTCGTCATGGTCAATGTTAAAGCGATCGACGATGCCTTTCCGCTACGGGGTGAGCTGGATATTACACCGACTGTAAAACAGATCAAAGCAGGTGAAATTTGGCTCAGTCCTCGGGTCTTTGATTTGCTTCATGTCAAAGTCGGCGATCAAGTCGATATTGCTGATGGATCATTTACCGTGACTGGCGAAATTACCTATGATGCCAATCAAGAAACAGGCTTTTCAGGCTTTTCGCCAACGGTGATTATTCATCAAAATGATGTCGCTCGGACTAATGCGGTACAAGTCGGTAGTCGGATTGACTATCGACTATTGATGGCAGGACAGCCCGAGCGATTACAAGCCTTCCAAACTGAAAATAAAAAGCTCATCGAAGAACCGCTGAAACTGCGTGTCGCCAGCGAAGGCAATTCACGGCTGATGCGACCAATACGCAATCTCGATACCTTTATGCAATTGGCGAATTTATTGACCTTATTGCTGTGTGGTATTGCGATTGCACTGACTTGTCAGCGTTATGTGGCGCAGAATCAAGATCATATCGCCTTACTACGATGTATGGGCGCATCTCGTGGGCAAATTATCTCTGCATATCTTGGTTTATTAGGTGTGGTTGGTGGGATTGCTACAATTATCGGTACTATTTTTGGCGTGATTTTTGGCTATTTATTGCTGAATTTGATGCTCAGTACTATGCCAAATATTCACCTGCAATTTTCTATCTTTTCTATTTTGCTAGGTCCTTTGCCGAATGCAATTTTGACCTGTTTGGTGATTTTGCTTGGTTTTGTCTTTCCGAGTATTTTGCATCTTGCCAAAGTGCCACCGATTCGAGTGCTCCGTAATAGTCAAATTGACCCTGTGGCACTCTGGACTTTGGCGCTGTCGGCGGTGTTTAGTCTTGCGATTTTCACGTTATATTTAACAGAAAATCTCACGCTTACTCTGATGGTGATGGGCGCATTGGCGTTGCTTTGTGTATTGTTATTTTTACTGATGTGGACTGTGCTGAGTACCATTCGCAAAAGTAATGCACGATTTGAACAATGGCTCCGTGCACCTGCACAGCTGAGCCTGCAAATGACCGCTTTGGCATTGGGACTGAGTTTAATTACGGTACTGTTTCTGCTACGTGGTGATCTGCAAAATCGTTGGGAAAATCAACTGCCTGAGAATACACCAAATCAATTTGTCTATGGTTTACCACCGTTCGATCAAAAGGCCTTAGTCGATCAGGTTGATCAACAGGGTTGGCATCGCACACCATTTTATCCCAACATTCGTGGGCGCTTAATTACCAAAAATGGACAAGCCTTTTCACCTGAATTGATTCGTGAAAATAACAGTTTGCGCCGTGAGCTCAATCTGACTCAAGCCGAGCAATTTCCTGCGGATAATGAGTTAACTGCGGGTGCTAAAAAATTTACAGCAACACATCAAGTATCTGTTGAGCAAGAAACTGCGGATAATTTGGGTATAAAAATTGGTGATGAACTGGGCTTTCAACTGCCTGATGGTGAGCTCAAAGCAAAAGTGGTGAGTTTACGAAAAGTAGAATGGGAAAGTTTTAGTCCAAACTTTTTCTTTATCTTTTCCCCGAATACGTTGGATGAAAATGCAGGAAGCTATCTCGGCAGTTTTTATGTACCTGATGCAGAAAAACCACAATTGGTGAATGTGATTCAGCAATTTCCAACCACAGTATTTATTGATATTGACGGCATTATTGAGCAAATAAAACGTATTGTGAATGTCATTACTCAAGTGGTGAGCCTGCTCGCTTTCTTGGTGTTTTCCGCAGGGCTTTTGGTGTTGCTTGCTTGTTTGAATTTGATGATGGACGAGCGCCGTCAAGAAGTGGCTTTACTTCGTGCGATTGGTATGTCGCGGCAAAGTTTAAAACGTTATCTGACCATAGAACTTGCCTTTATCGGTTTTGGTGCAGGGGTACTGTCGATTGCTTTTGCCGAATTGGTGTCTTATATCGTGGCGTGGCGTATGGAAATGCCGTGGTCGGTGCATTATCTGTATTGGTTGGTTTTACCGATATTAATGGCGATATTGTGTGGGGTAATTGGGCGTTATCGTTTAACACGTCTTTGGAAAGTATCGCCGTTAAATAGTTTAAGAGCTTTGAACTAACAAAATACTATTTTCCTTTATGTAAGAAAGCGTAACGCCACATTCTTATGTCAGGAGATTGGGTATAAATTGATGGTCATTCTAAAATATACTGTAGATACTCCGGTAATCCCCCCTAAAAATAATAGGATCTAAAAGTAGAATTTTCTCTTAAGATACGAGCAGGAGATTCTGCATGAAAACATCTAAATTTACTGACAGTCATGGCTCGACTGAAAGAACTGGAAGCAGAAAATACCAGACTTAAAAAGATGTATGCGGAAGAGCGATTAAAGGCCGAAATCATCCAGGAAGCGATGGCAATGAGCAGCACTGCTGCGCAAGGGTAAAGCCATCTTGCCGGCGTAAGATGGCACAACAGGCAGTTGCCCAGCATGCCATTAGTATTCGTTTGGCTTGTAAAGCATTTGGCATTAGTGAAACCTGCTACCGCTATCAAGCCAAACTCAGCGATGACAATGCACTCATTGCTGAACAGCTCATTGAACTCACTGAGGAAAATTCCGATTGGGGCTTTGGTTTGTGCTTCTCGTATTTACGGCATGTTGAGAGTTGCTGCTGGAATCACAAGCGGGTTTACCGCATTTACTGTGAGTTGGCACTGAATCTGCGTATTAAACCGAGAAGAAGACTAAAACGGCATGCGCCTGAACCATTGAAAGAACCAATCCGAGAAAATCAGGTTTGGTCATTAGATTTTATGCATGATCAGCTTTCCGATGGTCGCAAGTTTCGATTATTGAATGTAATTGATGATTACCGCCGCGAAGGCCTAGCCATTGAAGCAGGGTTCTCATTGCCCACAATCAGGGTTATTCGTACGTTGAATCAATTGCTGGAGTGGAGAGAAAAACCGTTAGTGATCCGATGCGATAATGGTCCCGAATTTATCAGTCACGAATTTGTGCGCTGGGCTACTGAGCACGGTATTCGTATTGAATATATTCAACCGGGTAAGCCACAGCAGAATGCGTATATTGAACGCTATAATCGGACTATACGTTATAGTTGGCTGAGCAAGCATTTATTTGATACTTTGGATGAAGTACAAGATTATGCAACAAACTGGTTGTGGCATTACAACCATGAAAGACCAACAAAGGAAGGCCACCTCTAATGGCTGCTTAACCTCTACTTTTAACTTCGGTTATTTATGGGAGGATTACCGATAGAGTGCATCTAAAGGGCGGTTTTGCCATTGAGTGACTTGGTCGATTACAGCGTCGGTCACTTTAGAGATTAAGGTTGGAGATACATCCGCATCGTACATTTCTTTGAATGTGGCAACGATATCCCGTAACAAACGATTCAAAAATTAGTCATGACTAAGCAAAATATGATGTGAAAAAGCAAAGGTTATGTCTAAGGCAGGATAGGAAAACGTATTACATTTTCCAAATTTGTCATACAAAATGGTTTGTAAAAATAGATAAGAAAGTGTCGTCATATGCAGGTAGGTGAATGTCGCCTTATTTGATAAAAAAGCTAGTCAAGATTGTTTTTTTCAGCTTTATAGAGGGCGTTCAAAATTCTGTGTCAGTAAATTTGACTAGATTTTAATTATATCATCTAATCGACCTTCAAAGTAAATGGATAATTGAGTAATCGTTTG
>LUOR01000019.1 GCA_001626925.1 Moraxellaceae bacterium REDSEA-S32_B1 | reverse complement strand
TCAATCAACGCTCCAGTGATCCGACACCAACGCAAAAAGTCACCATTCAACCTGAAGATATTGAATATGCTTTGGAGCAACATACCGAGTTGCTCGACATTAGCCAATATGATCTCGAAAGCTTGATTTTAGAAGCACAGCAACATGCCAATCATCGTTTATCATTGGAAGGGCGTTGTGCAGATATCATGAGCAAAGATGTGATTTATATTAATGCCGATGACGAAATCCTGCATGCCTTAGACCGCTTTAAACAAATGAATATTATGAGCCTGCCAGTCTTGGATGAGGCACACCAATTGGTCGGGACGCTAGCATTATCTGATGTAGTGGAATGGTTTCGCGATACCTCAGAGATTCGCAGTCCGTGGAAAGATCAGGTTAAGCACATCATGCACCGTCAAGTGGTGATGGTCAAACCTGAACAAAACATTGCTGATTTGATTCCGTACTTTGTAGAAAAGTCTTTTAATTATTTGCCTGTGGTTGGTGAAGATCGCAAAATTCTCGGAATAATTAGTCGTTCTGATATGATTGCGGTGTTGTATCAGAATTTATTACAACAAGGTAGTTAATGGCGTTGTCGAGCGAATAATATCGCCCAAAAAATCAATATGTGAAATAAATCTATCTTTTTAAAATAAATGCTGATAGAATGCGCCCACGCACGAATCTTCCGTTCATTACCTGAACATTTATCTATATTTACCTAGTCTGCGCGTTTTGTCCAAAGAGAGGACGTCCCTTCGCGCCGAATCGCATACTGCGATTATTCAGGTTGCGCTCGTAAACATGTGTGCGTTTATAGACCACATCGTCTCAAATCGGAACTTGTCACAGCCAATTAAGCAGAGTTAATTGCTTTGTTGTAGATGCTGTTTTGTCGCCTTTATGCCGATGTATTGAATTAAATATTTTAGAATTGGAGCGCCGAATACTCGGTGAAATTCTCTATGAGCAAAACTTTTGCTGATTTTCCTCTCGCAGAGTCATTACAGCTTGCACTACAAGACTTAGGTTTTACGACGCCGACGCCTGTTCAAGAACAGTCGATTCCAGCGGCATTAGAAGGTAAAGATTTATTGGTATCGAGCCAAACAGGTTCGGGCAAAACAGCTGCATTCCTTTTGCCAACGCTCAATGCTTTGGCTGAGCAAGACACATTTGTTCCATTTAAAGAGCGTATGCGTGCAGTGACTGCACCTGCGATTTTGGTACTTTGCCCAACCCGTGAGTTAGCGCAACAAGTAAGCCAAGATGCGATTGCATTTGTGCGTAAGATGAAAGGTGTTCGTGTTGCTGCGATCATGGGCGGTATGCCATTTGCAAAACAAATTCAACAGCTGAAAGGTGCGCAAGTGGTTGTTGCGACCCCAGGTCGTCTTTTGGATTTAGTAAATCGTCGTCAAATCAAACTTGATAAAGTCAATGCCTTGATCGTTGATGAAGCAGACCGTATGTTGGATCTTGGTTTCTCTGAAGATTTAGAAGCGATTAGCGATCTTGCAGGCAACCGTGAACAAACGTTGATGTTCTCTGCGACGTTTGCAGATCGTATTATTTCACTTGCAGAACGCATGATGAATTCGCCTGAGCGTATCGCAATCGAAACTGGTCATACTACCAATACTGATGTGACGCAAACATTGCATTGGACTGATGGCTTTGAGCACAAGAAAAAATTATTGACGCATTGGTTAAGTGATGAAACTTTAGATCAAGCTGTCGTGTTTGCTTCGACGCAAGAAGACACCGACATGTTGGCTGAAGAGTTGGCAGAGTCAGGTCTTTCGGTGGTTGCGCTACACGGTGCAATGCCACAATCTGTGCGTAATCGCCGTTTGCGTAGCATTCGTGAAGGTAAAGCACGTATCTTGGTGGCGACTGATGTTGCGGCACGTGGTTTGGACGTTCCAACCATTTCACACGTGATTAACTTTGGTCTACCAATGAAAAATGAAGACTATGTACACCGTGTAGGTCGTACAGGTCGTGCTGGTCGTACAGGTCAAGCGGTGACTTTGGCGACTTATCGTGAGCGTGGCAAGATTCGTGCACTCGAAGATTACTTAGAAACACGTTTGAATGTGTCTGAAATTGAAGGCCTAGAGCCATCTCCACCACCAGCACGCCCAAATCGTAAAGGCGGAAAGTCTGACGGTCGTCGTGGTGGCGGAAGTGGTGATCGTGGCTTTGGCGGTGGTCGTTCGGATCGTGGTGGTCGCAGCTTTGGCGGTGATCGTGATCGCGGCTTCGGAGGTGGCAAACGTCGAATCGAAGGCGAAGGTCATTTCAAACGTGAAGAACGTTCAGCACCACGCAAATCGCACAATGATTATATTAATGATGTTGTGGCGAATGCGGACTTTGCTGGCAAGTCACGTTCTGAGCGTCCTCGTTCAGAGTTTAAGTCATATGATGACGACAATCGTGGCAATCGCAAAGACTACCAACCTCGTTCAGAAAAACGCTTCTCTGACCGTGGCGGACGTGGTGGCGACAACCGTTCTGAAGCTCGTCGCTTTGATGGCGAGCGTAAGTTTTCTGATCGTCCTAAGCGTGACTTTGGTGGTGATCGCCCTAGCTACAATGACCGTCCTAAGCGTGACTTTGATCGTAGTGATCGACCAGATCGTAGCGAAGGTCGTCGTTTTGATGGCGAGCGTAAGTTCTCTGATCGTCCTAAGCGTGATTTTGGTGGTGATCGCCCAAGCTATAATGACCGTCCGAAACGTGATTTTAACCGTGAATCAGGTCGTGATGACAATCGTGGTGGTCGTCGTGAATTCTCAAATGATCGCCCACGCCGTCAGGATGGTGAGCGTTCGGAAGGTCGTCGCTTTGGTCAACATGACAACACTGAAAAACGCTTTTCGCAAGAAGGTCGTGAACGCCGTTATAAGAGTTCAGGCCCAAAATTTGGCGAGAATAACATTCGTAAATGGACGAAATAAAAAACTTTCTCATTTAAAATGTTGATTTAAATGCAAAAAAAACACATCGCAAGATGTGTTTTTTATTGCTTAAACGTAATGAATGGGTGTAGAATTGTCACGCAATAATATTTTTTTGTGATGAACTTAACTCTTTTTATAAATGGGTTGACAAGTGCCATATTTATTTGTGTTTTTGGTCATGATGAATGCATTTTTTTTAGGTGCACAAGTCTATAAACAACAGTCCTATAAAACGACTGAGACCATGCACGCCCAAAAAATTATGAATGAAGAATCAGATCGTGACGCTGAATTAAGCGAATAGTGTTGATCAATACTATTAGCAAAACTATAACGTTAAGTACGCAATTTTTCTGTAAAATCATTTATTTCTGCAAGCCCTCAAGGATTTAAAATATATGGAGTCATCTATGCCAGCGCATGATGCTGCATTGATCGAAGTAAAAAACCTCAGCTTTCAACGTGGCGAACGAGTGATCTATGATGGCATCGATATGCAGATCGCTCGTGGCAAAATTACAGCGATTATGGGGCCATCAGGGACAGGTAAAACCACTTTATTACGACTAATTGGTGGGCAACTTAAACCTGATCACGGGCAGATTATGCTCGACGGTCAAGACATTGCCAAAATGTCTCGAAAAGAGTTATTCAATGCACGTGCACGTATGGGTATGCTGTTTCAAAGTGGTGCGCTATTTACCGATATGACTGTATTTGAGAATGTGGCTTTTCCTATTCGTGCCCATCGCAACTTATCAGAATCTGATATCCAAGAGCGAGTATCGCAAAAACTCGAATCGGTTGGGCTTCGTGGTGCAGAAGATTTGATGCCATCAGAGCTGTCAGGCGGGATGAATCGTCGTGTGGCATTGGCGAGAGCGATTGCGCTTGATCCTGAACTGATCATGTATGACGAGCCTTTTGCAGGGCAAGATCCGATCGTGATGGGCGTTTTGACTCGACTTATTCGTTCTTTAAGTGAAGCTTTGGATTTGACTACGATCATTGTTTCGCACGATGTCGAAGAGACTTTATCGATTGCAGATTATATTTACGTGGTTGCTGAAGGCAAGGTGCAAGGCGAGGGTACAGCGGAACAGTTGCGCCAACATTCATCACCTTTTGTACAGCAGTTCTTAACAGGTTCTGTTGAAGGCCCTGTGGATTATCAGTTTAGTAAAATGCCTGATGCGATTAAGCTTGGAGGTGCGCAATGAATGCCGTTGCGAGTTTAGGTCGTCGCTTGATCGGTCGAGTGCAAGGCATTGGCTATGCTGCGATCATGCTGTTCCAAGTATTGATGTCATTGCCTACTTGGAAAGGGTTTAAATTATTTATCTATCAAATGTACCGTGTCGGCGTATTGTCACTATTGATCATTACCGTTTCAGGTCTGTTTATCGGTGCAGTGCTGGGTTTGCAGATGTACAGCATCTTAGTCACCTTTGGTAGTGAGGCGATGCTTGGGACAGCGGTGGCGTTGACTTTGCTTCGTGAGCTTGCGCCTGTGGTTGCTGCGCTCCTCTTTGCAGGTCGTGCAGGTTCAGCGTTGACTGCTGAGATTGGCTCGATGAAACAAACAGAGCAACTTGCCAGTATGGAAATGATTGGTGTTGATCCATTAAAGCAAATCGTTTCACCACGGCTTTGGGCGGGTATTTTTAGTTTGCCGATGCTCACGGTGATTTTCGCTGCTGTGGGTATTTTGGGTGGTAAGTTTGTCGGCGTTGATTTTTTAGGTGCTGATGAGGGTTCTTTTTGGAATAGCATGCAAGCATCGGTGGTGTTTTGGAAAGATGTCTTTAATGGCACCATTATCAAAAGTATTGTATTTGCGGTGATTTGTACTTGGATCGCAGTGTATCAAGGCTATGCTTGTGAGCCGACACCAGAAGGAATTGCCACGTCGATGACACGTACCGTGGTCTATTCGTCGTTGTGTGTATTAGGTTTTGATTTTGTGTTGACTGCGGTCATGTTCGGAGGCTTATGATGAAAACACGTACAGTAGAACTGGCCGTTGGAATATTTGTAATTTTATTTGCGGCAGGATTATTTTTATTGGCAATGCGTGTCAGTGGTTTGGCGGGTAGCACCATGGGTGAAAGCTATAACCTGACTGCCAAAATCGATAACATTAGTGGCTTGAAAGAGCGTGCCAAAGTCACCATTAGTGGGGTAAAGGTCGGTCAAGTCAGTGATATTCAGCTTGATCCAATGTCGCATCGTGCAGTGGTAACCATTGCTATGGATAAATCCTTGACGACTTTTGACACTGAGCAATTAAAGCAAGTTGAAGGTTATGCGATGGATGATCTGAAGTATAGTTACGACTATACAGAAGCCTCACCAGAGCAACAAAAGGCAATGGAAAAGCAACTGATTGATAACATGAAAAACATCACCACTATCGATCAAGATGCTTATATAAAGGTTGCAACCAACGGCATCATCGGTGAGAAATATCTGAAAATTGAGCCAGGCGGTGCATTTACCTATATTCCACAAGGTGGCAGTTTCCCTGATACACAAACACAGGGTACAGTCGAAATTGAGGATTTGGTAAATAAGTTTATTACAGGGTCTTCACAGTCTAAATCTGCCACAGCAGAGACTACAGCAAGTGAAGGAACTGCAACTGAAAATACTTCATTCGTGACCGAAGCGGATGAAACAACGAATGACGTGGCAATTGCGCCAACCGTTCAAGATGAACCATCGTTCATTGATGAATAAATAGTGAGGAGTGAAATCACATGACTTTCATGAAAACAGCAACATTAAGCCTTTCACTTGCGGGATTGATGGCGAGTTCTATGGCTTTTGCAGCGCCATCTGAGACGCCACCAGACTTCGTGAAACGTATTTCTGATAAGCTGATTACTGAGCTCAAACAAAATAAATCAAACTTGAATAATAATGCAGTGATTAACAAGATTGTTGCGCAAAACATCGAGCCACATGTCGATGTACAAGGCTTCTCTCGTCTTGTAATGGGGCAGTATTATTCAAACCAATACAGTACAGCGGCTCAACGCGGTCAGTTTACCAAAAACTTCCGTGACAGCGTGATCAAGACCTATGCCAAAGGTTTGGCGCAGTATAACAATGAAGGTTATTCATTGCGTCCATATCGTAATACGGGTTCGAAATATCCAGTCGTGACCATGGACTTTAAAGCCAATAACGGCAATAAAATCCCTGTAAGCTTCCAGTTGATCGACAAAAATAATCAATGGAAAATCCGCAATATCAATGTTAGCGGTATTGATATGGCATTGACTTTCCGTGATCAGTTTAAAGCGAATGTTCAGCAAAGCGGTGGTAATATTGATAAAGCCATTGCAAGCTTTAAACCGGATGCAGAAGCTGGCGCTAAATAATTAACGCTGTTGTTAAAAAAGCCCATTCATATGAATGGGCTTTTTTGTTTCTGCAATTAAACCATTATACATTCTGATTAGAAAATACTATTTGGTGTTGCTTGGTTGCTACCGCTATTTTGGTTTTGCGCTGCAGGTGTGGTGTTGTTACTTCTCGGTGTATTGCTACTTTGTGACGCATTGTTTTGAGGTGAGTTTGCGCTATTGCTCGGTTGCGCTGTTTGTGAAGATGGCGCTTGGATTGGCGTGTTTGGTATGTTTGCAGGTGGCGCTGTTCGCTCAATCGTCAGTGGTTGATCGATTTCATCTTCTTGACCGCCTTGGAAGTCTCGTTGGAATTGTTGAATCAAGCTGTCCAAAGTTGGTTGTGGCGCAGGACGATATATCGGTCGAGCAATCGGTGGCGTTTCACGTTGCTGACGACGTGCTTCAGTGATATTGCCTGTCTGATCAAATAATTCACTAACAGTATCTTCAGCATTTTTATCGAGCTTAACCCATGCGTAAGGTTCATTTTTCAAAGCGCCAGCCATGAAGTTGATCCAAATAGGCAGGGCGGCAACACCACCGTACTCACGACGACCTAGTGTACTTGGGGTATCAAATCCAACCCAAGCGACAGCAACTAAGTTGCCATTAAAGCCTGCAAACCATGCATCTTTGGCATCATTGGTGGTACCTGTTTTCCCGCCCAAATCATTACGACCGATGCGCAGTGCAGCACGTCCAGTACCATGTTGGATTACATCACGTAAGATGTTTGCCATATCAAAAGCTGAGCTGGATTTTAGAATACGATCAGCTTGACGGTATTGCCCTGCAAACTGATTGCTAGATGGTGATGTCTGTTGTGAGGTATTGCTAGATGTATTGCTAATTCGACCAGATGAGTCATTCGTGATTTCAGCAACTTGATCTGTAACGAGATTATTCTCATCGACTTCTGCTTGTGGTTTTGTGCTTGTTGAATCAGAAACACAGCTGATACAAGCATATGCAGGATCGGCTTCAAAAATCGTTTCGCCGTAGCTATCTTCAATACGCTCAATAAAGTACGGCTGCACACGATAGCCACCATTGGCAAAAGCAGCATAGCCTGTTGCCATTTGTAGCGGTAAAACCTGTGGTGTACCGAGCGCAATGGTATAGTTCCTAGGAATCTGGTCATCATGCAGACCAATATCCATCAAAAATTGGCGTGTGCGCTCAATGCCTACATTTTGTAGCAATCGGACAGAAACCGTATTTCGAGAGAGGTATAAAGCACGGCGCAAAGCAATACGTCCGAGGTAACGACCATCTGAGTTGCGAGGTGACCATTTGCCAATCCGCACAGGACTATCATCGACCATGGTGTATGGTGTCATGCCACGTTCAAGTGCAAGCGCATAGACAAACGGTTTGATGGTAGAGCCCGGTTGGCGCCACCCTTGCGTAGTTCGGTTGAACTTCGAGTGATAAAAATTATAACCACCAACCACAGCTTCGAGTGCACCATTATTTGGATTGATGGCAACCAATTGACCTTGCACTTTTGGAATTTGTGTCAAACGCCAAGCAGTCTTATTAGCATTCGGTCGTAGGCGAACGATGTCATTCACTTTGACGATTTGTGATGGACGACCTGCTGCAGGTCCTGGGTTGTTGGCACTGCGATAGAGTCTTACCCAATTCATTCCTGACCAAGGAATCGTTACGGTGTCACCGTTTTTGAGCTCAGCTTCAAAGCTACTATTATTGACTTTAATTACTCGTGCAGGATGCATGTCACCGACCACAAAAAAGTCTTTTAACGGCTTATCATTTGCTTCAGCGCCACGCCAACCATGACGACGGTCATAAGCCTCCAAACCGCTACGCACAGCATCTTCTGCTGTTTCTTGGCGATAACTGGTCACAGTGGTATAGACCTTAAAGCCTGAATTGACCACTTGCTTGCCAAAGCGATCTACCAATTCACGGCGTGTCAACTCTGCAAGATACGGGTACTTCGTCGGCACCTTGCGATCTAATAACTTTAAGCGAATCGGCTCTGCGATTGCTGTTTCATATTGCTGTTGATTGATGTAGCCCAGTTGTAACATCCGCCCTAAAATCCAATTGCGACGTTCTAATGCACGTTCAGGATTGGCTACGGGATTATATTTTGAAGGTGCTTTGGGTAAGCCTGCGATCATGGCTTTTTCAGCAAGCGTGAGTTGCTCTAAGGTCTTGTTGTAATAAATTCGGGCTGCAGCTTGAATACCGTACGCATTTTTCCCTAAGAAAATTTTATTGACATATAAAGTGAGAATCTGTTCTTTACTGAGATTCTGCTCAATTTTTCGTGCTAAGAAAATCTCAGTGAGTTTGCGTCTTAATGTACGTTCAGGCGAAAGATAATAGTTTTTGGCAACCTGCATGGTGATGGTTGAACCGCCGGTTTGTGATGCACCGCTAATGGTTTCACTGACTGCGCGACCTAGCCCCTTAAGACTGACACCGCTATGTTCAAAAAACGCAGAATCCTCAGCGGCTAAAAACGCAAATACCATATCCTCAGGAATGTTTTCATATTTAACTGGCATGGATAGCCGATCACCAAACTCGGCAATCAATACATCATCTTTGGTATAAATTTGTAGTGGTTTTTCCAAAGGTGCACGTTGCAAACTGCTCATTTCAGGGAGAGACGGCGCAATATAAAGGTACATGCCGTAGAATGCCATCGGTACAGCGAGCAGGATTAAGATCAAGATTGCAAAAAAAGGATGAATCTTTCCCTGAGATGATAGCATTTTCATAATAAGTAGGTTTTAATGGGTCATTGGGGTGTGTTGGAAAATGCTAAGTATAGCCTTTAGCTATCAATATTGTTAGTAACAAAATGCTACTCACTGTAAAAAAAATAGTGCATAATCCAACATGGGGATAAAAAACAATAGGGAATAGAATGGTGTTTAAACTAAATTCTAAATCATCAAGGGGTGTGATCGGAGTAGACATTGGTTCTACTTCTGTAAAGCTAATTCAACTTGGTCGTAAAGATGGAAAGTATCAAGTTGAAGCTTTTGGGGCACTGCCTTTGGCTGAGAATGATGTATTGGATAAAAACATCATGCAAGCTGAAAATGTCGGTGAAATTTTAGAACGTGCCTACAATCTTGCCAATCCAAGTACCAAAGACGTTGCTGCTGCTGTACCCACTGTGACCGTCATTACCAAAGTCATCGAAATGGATGCAGATATGGGTGATGATGAACGTGAAGTTCAGATTCGCATGGATGCAGAGCAATATATTCCATATCCATTGGATGAAGTCAGCTTGGATTTTGAGATCATTCGTATCAATGAAAAAAATCTAAACAAAGTCGATGTGCTACTGGTAGCGACGCGCAGTGAAAACGTTGATAGCCGCGCAGAAGTAATTGAACTGGCTGGATTAAAGCCAAAAGTCATGGATGTGGATTCCTACGCACTTGAACGTGCATACGCTTTGCTTTCAGACAGTTTGCCAATTGGGACGAAGCTTGTTGGTGTGCTGGATATCGGTCACACGCAAACTACGCTCACTGTCTTAAATCAAGGCGAAGTGATTTATAGCCGTGAACAAAGCTTCGGCGGTAAACAACTGACCCATGAAATTCAACAGCGCTACGGGCTAGGTTTGGAAGAAGCGACCTATGCTAAAGAAGAGCGTAATCTGCCTGATGATTATGAGGCAGAAGTGCTCTATCCATTCATGGATGGCTTGGCACAACAAGCTGCACGCTCATTACAATTTTTCTTTTCCTCCTCGCAATATTCAGAGATCGACCATCTATTGCTTGCTGGTGGTGGTGCACAAATTCCAGGGTTGTCGAAAGTATTGCAAGATAGCTTAGGTTATCGTGTGACTTTGGCAAATCCATTTTTGAGAATGGGGTATGCGCCTCAAGTCGACGCAAAAAAATTAGAACGTAATGCGTCATCATTATTGGTGGCATGTGGCTTGGCGTTAAGGAGTTTTGATTAATGGCTAAAATAAACCTGCTGCCATGGCGTGAAGCGCTTCGAGAGCAGCGAAAAAAAGAATTTTTTGCAATTAGCGCTGCAGTTGCATTGCTTGGGGTAGTGTTGTCGGGATTGATTTGGTTGTTTTTTAATAATCAATTACAAGATCAAAATGATGCCAATCAGACCGTAGTGGCTGCCAATCAACAATTAGATCGTCAGATAAAAGAACTCGATGGCTTGCAAGAGCGCAAAGAGCAGATTGTTGAGCGCATGAAGCTGATTCAAGACTTACAAGGTGTGCGTCCAGTGATTGTGCATGTCTTTGATGAGTTGGCAAAACTTACGCCATCAAATATGTATGTGACGGAGTTTTCTCGTAAAGAAAATAAATTCACATTAAAAGGTAAGGCGCAAGATCCTAATGTGGTCTCAGACTTTTTGCGAAATCTAGATGCATCACCTTGGTTCAGAAATGCATTTATGAACTCATTTGAAGCTGTGGAAGTGAAGCCAGTACAACAAGGTGCAGTGCTCCCACGTGAAGAAGATGCTTACGGCGTGTTTGATGTGACTGTGGACTTGGATGAATACAGCACAGTATCGACAGATACCATGCCTGAAGAAATGAAGGTGGCGCCATGAGTTTAGATAATAATGTAAATCAAATGGATGAGTTTGAGCCAACCAAGAAAAAAGGCTTTTCTTTTGAACGTTATGTTCAGCAGTTACAACAAATGGATATGGATAATATCGGCGCTTGGTCAACATCGGTCAAGGTGACGGTATATGTGTTTATTCTATTGTTAATATTGATTGCAGCATACTTTCTAGCGATTAAGAGCGTTCGTGAAGATATTGCTAATGCTGAAGCGCAAGAAGCGAATCTGCTCAATGAGTTTCGTGATAAAGATTCGAAACTGCGTAACTTGCTGCAATACAAACAGCAAGTGGAATTAATGGAAGTACAATTCAATCAACAGCTTGAGCAACTTCCGAAAGAGACTGAAATTCCAGGTTTGGTTGAAGATATCAATATGGCGGGTGTGTCATCAGGTCTTGAGTTTAAAAACATTAAGCTACAACCTGAAATTAAGCAGGAAGTCTTTATTGAACTACCAATAGATATGCAGGTTTATGGTAATTACCACAGCATGGGCGCTTTTGTAAGTTCTGTTGCGGCATTGCCTCGTATTGTGACATTGCACGATTTTACGTTGACTACTGAAAAGGGTGCTGGTAGTGAAGTGCCTCAATTAAAGATGGAAGCAAAAGCGAAAACGTATCGCTACATGTCGGAGCTTGAAATTGCGGATGAAAAAAATGAGGAGCTGAAAAAATGAGAAATCAAAGCGCTCTGATTAAATCAACATTAGTTGTTGCATCGATACTTGCCTTGGCTGGTTGTGAGTCACGTGTCGATGAAGTGCACACTAAAATGGACGAAATTCGCAATGCGACACCATTGCCGATCGAGCCTCCGCCAGTATTTACCCCTGTGCCAAGCTATTCTTATTCAAGTTTTGGTGCAAAAAGCCCATTCGTACCGACCAGTATTGCACGTGAGCTTCGGGTCATGGCAGGGAAGCGAGTTTATCCAAACTTAGGGCGCCCAACGCAACCGCTTGAAGAATACACACTCGAAGAGCTATTGATGAAGGGGACGATGACCAGTGCTTCAGGGCGTATTGTTGCCTTAATTCAATCTCCTGCTGGAGAAATTGAACGAGTGCAAATTGGCAGTTATATGGGTAAAAACCATGGACGCATTGTGGCGATTAATCCAAATCAAATTTCACTATTAGAAATAGTGCCAGACGGGCAGGACGGCTATATCGAACGTCCGCGTACTTTGATTTTGCATGGTGAAACTTGATAAGGGAAGATTAAGAAATGAATATAATGAAATTAGTGGGTGAAATGGGGACTGTAATGAATATGCAACTCACCATGAAAAGATTTGTAATGTCGGCTGTGGCATGTGGGGTGGTTCAAGTCGTGAGTGCGCAAGTTGCGATTACGCAAGTTGTGCCAATGTCAACGGCTGATCAAGGTACAGAATTGCGCGTGATGTTTAATGGCTTGCCGGTGCAACCTAAAGCATATCAATTGGAATCACCATCTCGTTTAATTCTAGACTTTGAGGGCGCAACGAATTCTGTTGGCAACAGTGTTGCTGTGAATACCACAGAAATTGGCAGTGTAGATGTCCTTGAAGATGCTGAGCGTTCTCGCTTAACGATTAATCTTAAAGATCATGGTGCCTTTACCACACGTACTGAGGGCAATACATTTATTCTCAAAGTGGCACCTGAAATTCGTGAAAATGTCGCATTGCCAACGAATGTTGCGCAAGCGACACAACAACAGAATATGGGTTTGACCAATATTGGTTTTGAGCGTGGCGCTCAAGGCGAAGGTTTGGTGAATATCGAGTTGGGTAGTGCACATGCACCTGTCGATGTACAGCAGCAAGGTAGTAAAGTTGTGGTGCGTATGCTTGGAACAAAAGTTCCTGCACATTTAGCTCGTCGTCTAAATGTGGGTGATTTCGCAACGCCTGTGAATACCATTGATGCGTACAATGAAGGCAGTAATGGTGTGATTGTGATTCAGCCAAGCGGTAGCTATGAATATATGGCGTATCAAGCTGAAGATAAGTTGACCATTAGCGTGAAACGTCCTGTAGATAATTCACCTGCGTCGATGATCCGTGCACCACAAACCTATAACGGCAAAAAAATCTCATTAGACTTCCAAGATATTGAAGTGCGTCGTGTGTTACAGTTACTTGCCGACTTTACCAATGTCAACATGGTGGCTGCGGATTCTGTGCAAGGTCAAATCACCATTCGCTTAAAAGATGTGCCTTGGGATCAAGCACTTGATATTATTCTCAAAAGCAAAAACCTCGACAAGCGTCGTAACGGCAACGTGATTTGGATTGCCCCAGTTGCAGAGCTAATCAAGGCAGAAGAAGACGAAGCAAAAGCCATTGCGCAAAGTATTAAACTTGCGCCAATTCAAACAGATTACATTCAGTTAAATTATGCCAAAGTGGCTGATGTTGAGAAGCTGATTACCGAGCGTAAAAATGGTTCGACTTCTGGTAGCAGTAATCAGAATACAGTTAATAACGATGAGCTGGCAGGGAATCTACTCAGTCCTCGTGGATCGGTATCGAGTGACATTCGTACCAATACCTTGATCGTCAATGATACCGCACAAAAGATCGATGAAATTCGCAAGATGATCGAGCTGATCGATGTCCCTGTGAAGCAAGTGATGATCGAAGCCCGTATCGTGCGTGCATCCAATGACTTTAGTAAGGCATTCGGTGTGAAGTGGGGTGTATTGTCTCAAGGTATTACGAATAATAATGATTTGTTGGTGGGGGGAAGTGACACTACATTGTGGAACTTGCGTGAGCCTGAGTTGGATGATGAGTTGGGTGGCTATACTTATGAAATTGAACGCCCAAGCAATTTGAACGTGGATTTGGGTGTGGCAAATCCAGCTGGTCGTATTGCGTTTGGTTTAATAAGTTTGTCTGATTTTATGCTGGATTTAGAGTTATCGGCTGCTGAAGCGGATGGTTTGACTGAGATTGTCTCTACGCCAAAAGTCCTGACAGCAGATAAGCAAAAAGCATCGATTAAATCGGGTACACAAATTCCATACCAATCGTCTTCAGGTGCGGGGGCAAATGCTGTACCTAAAATAGAATTTATTGATGCAACTTTGACCTTAGATGTTACACCGAGTATTACTCCCGATGGTAAAGTCAGTATGCAGCTCAGTATTGCCAAAGATGCACCAGGCGCACCAGCACCAAATGGTGAATTGACAATTGACAAAAACCAGATTGAAACCAATGTTTTGGTGAGTAATGGTGAAACCGTTGTGCTTGGTGGTGTATTTGAAACGGTAAATGGTAATAGTGTGACTAAAGTTCCGTTCTTTGGTGATCTGCCTATTGTGGGTAATTTGTTTAAAACTACATCGAAGGTTGATAACCGCGATGAGTTATTAATTTTTGTCACACCACGAATTGTCACTGACAATAGCACGGTAAATCGTTAAACTACCTGAAAGTATGATTTAAAACACGACAGGTGTTTATTGAACAGTCGAAGTAATGCGCAGGATCTGCCAAATATCTATTTGGTCGGTCCAATGGGCGCAGGAAAAACAACCATAGGCCGCCACCTTGCAGAACTGCTGGGTCGCGACTTTATGGATAGTGATCATGAAATTGAAGCACGTACAGGCGCCAACATTCCTTGGATTTTTGAGAAGGAAGGTGAGCTTGGCTTTCGACTTCGTGAAAAAAATGTCATTGCTGACTTAACCAATAAAAATAATTTAGTTTTAGCTACAGGTGGCGGTGCAATCACTCAACCTGAAAATCGTCAGCATCTGCACAATCGTGGCATTACGATTTATTTGAAGACTTCAGTCGATATTCAATTGCTTCGTACCTACCGTGATCGCAATCGACCATTGTTACAAGTAGACAACCCAGAACAAAAACTTCAAAATCTCTTGGCAGAGCGCGATCCGCTATATCGTGAAGTCGCACATTTTGTAGTAGAAACACATCAAGGCTCTGCTCGTGATTTGGCACAAAAGATTTTACAATTGATTGTCGAAAATCCGTTACCATAGCGTTTAGTTTTAAATTGTTAGAAATGAAAGTGATTCATGCAAACCTTATTTGTTGAGTTGGGCGATCGTCGCTATCCGATTTTTATTGGTCATCAGCTTGATGGCTCAAAATTATTAGATCAATATATTCAGTCACAACAGGTGATGATTGTCACCAATACCACTGTTGCCGAGCTTTATTTAGCACATTATCTAAAGCAGTTTCAGATGATGGGTAAAACAGTTGCAACGTGTGTTTTACCTGATGGTGAAAAATACAAAGACTTTCAACATTTACATCTAATTTTTGATGCATTGCTTGAGGCTGGCTTTAACCGAGATTGTACGGTGGTAGCGTTAGGTGGTGGTGTAATTGGCGATATGGCGGGTTATGCGGCGGCATCTTTTCAGCGTGGTGTGAAGTTTGTGCAGATTCCTACAACATTGCTGTCACAGGTCGATTCGAGTGTAGGTGGGAAAACGGGTATTAATCATCCGCTTGGCAAAAACATGATTGGTGCATTTAAGCAGCCAGAAGCGGTGATTGCAGATATGGCGGTGCTAGATACATTGCCTGATCGTGAGCTGTCAGCGGGTTTAGCGGAGGTGATTAAATATGCTTTGCTTGGCGATGCAGAGTTTCTGACTTGGCTTGAGCAGAATATGTCAAAGTTGTTGGATCGAGACCGTGAAGTGCTAGCTGCAGCAGTGTATCGGTGTTGTGCCCACAAGGCGCGTATTGTTGCCAATGATGAGACTGAAAAAGGTGAGCGAGCACTCCTGAATTTAGGTCACACCTATGGACATGCGATAGAGTCTTATATGGGGTATGGCACTTGGTTGCACGGTGAGGCGGTATCAGCAGGCATGGTGATGGCAGCATCGCTTTCTGAAAAATTGGGCTGGATTACGGCTGAGGATGTTTTACGAGTCAAAGCTGTGCTTTTACAAGCGAATTTGCCTGTGGCGAGTCCGAATATTCCAGTGGATGAGTTTTTGGGCTACATGGCACATGATAAAAAAGTATTGAATGGTCAACTTCGTCTTGTATTATTGAAACAACTGGGTCAAGCCGTGATCACCAAAGACTTTGCGCAAGATCAACTGATCCAGTCAATTCAAGACAACTTGAGTGCTTAACAAGGTAGGATCATGATCAATCGGGCGAAGCTTTGGCAAGATGTAAAACAGGCGATATGGTTAAGTCTCGGTGTGGCTTGTCTGGTGGTAATCTTTGTACTTTGGATTATGCAGACTAAAGAAGATCAAGCAAAACAAGTGACGCCTATCGACACTGAAGAGACACAAGAAAAAACCGAGATCCAGCAACAAAATGTGCTGTTAGACAAAAAAATCGGCACATTCCAATATGAAGTGCCACCCATTGATCTGCTAAAACGTAATGCGCTGGCAGGTGATCATGAGCCAGAATTTCGTGGTTCTGCGTTTATTGCTGAAAATAAAAGTGCATGGACTTTGCAACTGATGAAAGTGGCAGAAGAAGACGTAATCCGCTCTTACCTAGATAGTCGTAAAGATCGTAATCAATTTCACTATTTTCGTTTAGATGATCAAAAAAACAATAATGTCCAGTATGTGCTGACGTACGGTGTCTTTAAAAATACGCAAGCGGCGATAGAGCAAGCACAAAAGGTGAGTTTCGGTTTGCCTAAGAGTGTTAAATTACTCCCTGAAAAGTTCAATACCTATGCGGGTTTAGTGAATGATTTAGGTAGCGATGAAAGTAAATCCACCACTGAATTACGTTCGATTATATTGACTCGAACAGCTGTGCCAAAAGTACGAGAAGTTGCGCCTCGCCCTACGGCCGAATCGACACCATCAGTGACGCATAATCTTGGTGGTACAACGACGACGATTCAACGTACAGATGAGTCAGGTGAAGTGCAAAGCTCCAATACAGAGCATTCGCAGGTCAAACCGCGTCAGACGCCTGCAAATAATGCGACAAACAATCCAAGTGATTCAAACAATACGCAGAGACAAGCGCCTGTTGAAATTATTGATCCATTTCAATGATTCAAAATAGAGCATTTATCTGTAAATAATAAATATCGCATTATATTGGTGCGATTTTATGATCTTATTTGGTGCGCTTGTTATTTAGTGTTTTTGTAAGTGCATGATTGTATTTGAGTATTTAATTGTGTGATACGGCATATTTTTTGCTTTATTAATTATGGGAATCATCATAAAATTGTTTGTTGCAGAATCGATTGAATCTGCAAAATTACTCCTGCTCACGTAAAACATCGACTTGCAAATCAAAGTTTGCAATATTTGCCTGTTCAATGAGAAAATACGTCGCTAAACATTTGACTGTGTGTTATCGATAAATGCTGATTTCTATGTCTTTGTGTCTTTGTCTTTAGCGACTTAGGGTTGTAATCGAACATTTTTGGAATGCTTTGATTTTTGATTTTTTGGTTTATTGACTTAGCAATTGAGTCATCTTGAAGTTAGAAGGGTACGCTATGCACATGCCATCGCTCAATACTGTAGCTCCCACTGATCAACCGAAAGGGTTGTATCAGCCGCATGAATTTAAAGACAATTGTGGTTTTGGTTTGATTGCACATATGCAAGGCAAACAAAGCCATCATTTGGTGGAAACGGCCATTCATAGTCTGAGCTGTATGACCCACCGTGGCGGAATTGCGGCGGATGGGAAGACGGGTGACGGCTGTGGTTTGTTGCTTGCGATGCCAAAACAGTTTTTCCGTGAAGAAGCGAAAAAGCTCGGTGCGGAGCTGACTGATATTTTTGCAGCAGGTACAGTATTTTTAAATCTTGATCCTGCTTTGGCTGAGAATGCTAAGAACATCGTCAATGCAGAAATTGAAGCTGCTGGCCTGACCGTAGCAACTTGGCGTAAAGTGCCGATTAATTTAGACGTTTTGGGTGAAATTGCACTTCGCTCACTGCCTGCGTTTGAGCAAATATTGGTGAATAATCCCCAAAATTTGTCTGAAGAAGAGTTTAATCGTAAATTATTTTTGGCACGTCGTCGTGCAGAGCAAAAATTAGCCAACGATCCGTTATTTTATATCACCACATTGGCATCGACAGTGATCAGCTACAAAGGCTTGATGATGCCCGAGGCGATTGCGGATTTTTATACCGATTTGGCGGATTCACGTCTTGAGTCGCACATTGTGGTATTCCATCAACGCTTCTCTACCAATACTTTGCCACGTTGGCCACTCGCCCAACCGTTCCGTTATTTGGCGCATAATGGTGAAATCAACACCATTACTGCAAACCGTAACTGGTCAGTTGCACGTACCCCAAAATTTGAAAATCCATTACTTCCAGGTTTGATGGAGTTAACACCATTAGTCAACCGTACAGGTTCGGATTCTTCAAGCTTGGATAATATGCTTGAAATCCTTGTCGGTGGTGGCATGGACTTGTTCCGTGCGCTTCGTATGTTGGTACCGCCTGCTTGGCAAAACGTGGAAACATTGGATGCAGATTTGCGTGCATTTTATGAGTTTAATTCAAAACATATGGAAGCGTGGGATGGTCCTGCGGGTCTAGTGATTCAAGATGGTCGTCATGCGATCTGTATGCTCGATCGTAATGGCTTGCGTCCGGCACGTTGGGTGATGACCAAAAATGGCTATATCACGTTGGCATCAGAGATTGGTGTGTGGGATTATGCGCCTGAAGATGTGATCTCAAAAGGTCGTGTTGGTCCAGGGCAAATCTTGGCGATTGATACTGTGACTGGCAACGTATTAGATACCAAAGAAGTCAACAATCACCTCAAGAAAATGCGTCCATACCGTGAGTGGTTGCGTGAACGTTCTTTAAAATTACAACCTGATATGCAGTTGGAAGAGACTTTACTGGATAAAGGCTTGACTGGTGATGCGTTAAAAGCGGCGCAAAAAATGTTTATGGTCACTTTCGAAGAGCGTGATCAATTGCTTCGTCCAATTGCTGAAAGTGGTCAAGAAGCTGTCGGCTCAATGGGTGATGATACGCCAATGGCGGTTTTGTCTCGTCAGACTCGTCATGTCTCGGATTATTTCCGTCAGCAGTTTGCGCAGGTGACTAATCCACCAATCGATCCTTTACGTGAATCGATCGTGATGTCATTGGAAACTTGTCTTGGTCGTGAGCAAAATGTCTTTGAACAAAGCCCTGACCATGCCGATCGTTTGATTATTTCTAGTCCTGTATTATCTAATTCAAAAATGCATTTGCTTCGTACGCTTGTACGTGAAGGTTATGGTCAAGCTGAAATTGATTTGAACTATCCTGAGTCAGAAGGTTTGGCAAATGCGGTGAAACGTATTTGTGAAGAATCTGCGCAAGCGATTCGTAATGACAAATCGATATTGATTTTGTCTGATAAAAATATTCGTGAAGGGCATCTGCCTGCCAATGCAGTATTGGTGACAGGTGCGGTGCATCATTATCTGATTCAGCACGGGTTGCGTACTGATGCCAACCTCATTATCGAAACGGGTGTGGCACGTGGTCCGCATCAGTTTGCGGTATTGCTCGGTTTTGGTGCTACTGCGATTCATCCATATCTTGCCTATGATGTGATCAATGATTTGATCGCCAAAGGTGAGTTGTTGGGTGATCCAATCCAAGCACAGTCTAACTTCCGTAAAGGTATCGATAAAGGCTTGCTCAAAGTCTTGTCGAAAATGGGCATCTCAACCGTGGCTTCGTATCGTGGCGGTCAATTGTTTGAAGCAGTTGGCTTGTCGAAAGAAGTGGTGGATATGTGCTTCATCGGCGTACCAAGCCGAATTGCAGGTGCAACCTTTGCCGATCTTGAAAGCGATCAAAAGAAATTGGCGGATTTGGCGTGGAAAGCACGTAAACCAATCGATCAAGGCGGTATGCTCAAGTTTGTCTTTGGTAAGGAGTATCATGCCTTTAACCCTGATGTGATCAATGCATTGCACAAATCGGTACGTTCAGGCAAATACGAAGACTTTAAAGAATATGCAAATCTGGTCAACACACGTCCAGTAGCGACGTTGCGTGATTTATTGAAACTGAAAACTGACAATTCAATTTCAGTGGATGAAGTCGAAGCGATTGAAGACATCTTGCCACGCTTCGACTCTGCGGGCATGTCTTTGGGCGCATTGTCACCAGAGGCACATGAAGCGATTGCGATTGCCATGAATACCATCGGTGGACGTTCAAATTCGGGTGAGGGCGGTGAAGATCCTGCACGTTATGGCACGATCCGCAACTCAAAAATCAAACAGATTGCTTCAGGTCGTTTTGGTGTCACACCAGCGTATTTGTCATCTGCAGAAGTATTGCAGATTAAGGTTGCCCAAGGTGCAAAACCAGGTGAAGGTGGTCAGCTCCCAGGTGGTAAAGTCAACGGCTTAATTGCACGTTTGCGTTATTCGGTACCTGGCGTGACCTTGATTTCACCACCGCCGCATCATGATATTTATTCGATTGAAGATTTGTCGCAATTGATTTTTGACTTAAAGCAAGTCAATCCAAATGCCATGGTTTCTGTGAAGTTGGTTTCTGAGCCGGGTGTAGGGACGATTGCTGCGGGTGTGGCAAAAGCTTATGCCGATTTCATTACGATTTCTGGTTATGACGGCGGTACAGCAGCATCACCGATTTCATCGATTCATCATGCAGGTTCGCCGTGGGAGTTAGGTCTTTCTGAAGCGCACCAAGCATTACGTGTCAATGACTTGCGTGGTAAGGTTCGTGTGCAAACTGATGGTGGTTTGAAAACTGGCTTAGATGTGATCAAAGCAGCAATTCTCGGTGCAGAAAGCTTTGGCTTTGGTTCAACGCCAATGATCGCATTGGGCTGTAAATATCTGCGTATTTGTCATTTAAATAACTGCGCAACTGGTGTAGCAACCCAGCAAGATCAACTGCGTCAAGATCACTATATCGGTGAGCCTGAGATGTTGATTAACTTCTTCCGCTTTATCGCTGAAGAAACACGTGAACTGCTTGCAGCACTTGGCGTGCGTTCACTCAAAGATTTGATCGGGCGTGTGGATTTACTGGAAGTTTTACCGGGTGAAACTGAGCGTCAACAGCATTTGAATTTGATGCCATTGCTTGAGTCACATCCTGATGCAGACGGCAAACCTCAATATTGTGAAGTGCAAGGTAATGCACCGCATGACAAAGGCTTGTTGGCTGAGCAAATGGTCAAAGACATGTTGCCTGCGATTGAAAACTGTCAAGGTGGCGAGTTCTACTACACCGTGTGTAACTGTGACCGTTCGATCGGTGCACGTTTATCAGGTGAGATTGCAAAACGTCATGGCAATTTAGGCATGAGTAATGCGCCTGTCACATTAAGACTGCAAGGTACAGCAGGACAGTCTTTGGGTGTGTGGAATGCGGGTGGTTTGCATATCAAACTTGAAGGTGATGCCAATGACTATGTCGGTAAAGGCATGGCAGGCGGTCGTATCTCGATTGCGCCACCGAAAGGTTCACCATTCCAGTCGCAAAATACAGCGATTATTGGTAATACCTGCTTGTACGGTGCAACGGGTGGTAAACTATTTGCAGCGGGTACAGCAGGTGAGCGTTTTGCCGTGCGTAACTCGGGTGCATTTGCGGTGATCGAAGGTGCAGGCGACCATTGCTGTGAATACATGACAGGCGGTATCGTGACTGTACTGGGTAGTGTTGGTCACAACTTTGGTGCAGGTATGACAGGTGGTTTTGCCTATGTGCTTGATTTGGATAATGATTTTGTGGATCACTACAACCATGAGTTGATCGACTTAACCCGTATCTCAACCGAATCGATGGAAGAGCATCAATTGTTCTTGATGAAGATTTTGGATGAGCATATCCAAGAAACAGGTAGTGCGTGGGCATACAAGATTCGCACCGAGTTTGACTATTACAGCCGTAAATTTTGGCTGGTTAAACCAAAAGCGGCAAACTTGCTAACCTTGCTGAAAACCACACAAGCTGACCCACAATAACACTGCATTGAATAGGCAGATGCAAGGTCGCACAAGCAAATAGTTGTGACCACTGCATCTACCCACGGAGAGAAACATGGCAGAGCGCCTAAATAATAGCTTTCAATTTTTGGATGTTCCTCGTCAAGATCCAGATAAAAAGGATATTACTGTCCGCAAAGCAGAGTTTGTGGAAATTTATAAACCATTTACCGCAGAAGTTGCTGCAAATCAAAGTCATCGTTGCCTTGAATGTGGTAACCCGTATTGCGAATGGAAATGTCCAGTCCACAACTACATTCCAAACTGGTTGAAGTTGATTGCTGAAGGTCGTATTTTCCAAGCGGCAGAATTGTGCCACCAAACCAATACCTTACCTGAAGTGTGTGGTCGTGTTTGTCCACAAGATCGTCTATGTGAAGGTGCATGTACTTTGAATGACGGCTTTGGTGCGGTCACGATTGGCAATGCTGAAAAATACATTAATGATACCGCATTTGCACTTGGCTGGCGTCCAGATATGTCACAGGTGAAGTGGACAGATAAAAAAGTTGCCATTATTGGTGCTGGTCCTGCGGGTCTAGGTTGTGCTGATATTTTGGTGCGTAACGGCGTGAAGCCAGTCTTGTTTGATAAGCGTCCTGAGATTGGCGGTCTTCTGACTTTTGGTATTCCAGAATTCAAAATGGAAAAAGACGTGATGAAGCGTCGCCGTGAGATTTTCACAGGCATGGGCATGGAATTCCGTTTGAATACTGAAATCGGTAAAGATGTGACCATTGATCAGTTGCTTACGGAATACGATGCCGTATTCATGGGCATGGGGACATACACTTATATGAAAGGTGGATTCCCGGGTGAAGATTTGAATGGCGTGTATGATGCACTCGATTTCTTGATTGCCAATGTCAATCGTTGCCAAGGTTGGGAAACTGATCCAACGGAATACATCAGCGTCGAAGGGAAGAAAGTCATCGTACTAGGCGGTGGTGATACGGCGATGGACTGTAACCGTACCTCAATCCGTCAAAACGCCGCATCGGTGAGTTGTGCTTATCGTCGTGATGAAGCCAATATGCCAGGTTCGGTACGTGAAGTGAAAAATGCCCGTGAAGAGGGTGTCAACTTCTTATTCAATCGTCAGCCGATTGAAATCGTTGGTGAAAATGGCAAAGTCACTGGTGTGAAAGTCGTCACGACTCAACTTGGCGAACCTGATAGTCGTGGTCGTCGTAGTCCTGAGCCTGTGCCAAACTCAGAAGAAATCTTGCCTGCTGATGCAGTGTTGCTTGCATTTGGTTTTCGTCCAAGTCCTGCGGATTGGTTTGCTGATGTGAAAATTGACTTAGATGGTTCTGGACGTGTATTGGCTGCGGAAGAGCAAACGTATAAATTCCAAACTTCGAATCCAAAAATCTTTGCGGGTGGCGATATGGTGCGTGGTTCTGACCTTGTGGTGACTGCGATCTGGGAAGGTCGCCAAGCTGCCGAAGGTATCTTGGATTATTTAGACGTTTAATCGTTCATTTTTAAATAATCATTCTAAGAAAGCTCACAAATTGTGGGCTTTTTTTTGCATGTGTTATTTTGAAAAAAATACAAATTGAAATAGAAAGATCATTTTGAATTGATACAATGAGATAACTCAAGAAAATTAATGAACAATTCGGGTAGTCTTATGAATGTATTAAAAAAAACAATGACGGCAACTGCTTTGGTGGCGAGTCTGAGCTTAACAGGCTGTGGCTACAACACTTTGCAAGTCAAAGATGAAGCGGTCACCGCATCATGGTCAGAGGTGGAAAACCAATATCAACGCCGTGCTGATCTTGTGCCAAATCTAGTGAATGTGGTGAAAGGCTATGCAGCACATGAAGAGCAAGTGTTGACTGAAGTGACGCAAGCTCGCTCGAATGTTGCAGGGTTGAAAGTCGATGCGGAAGTGCTGAACGATCCAGCACTTTTTGAAAAATACCAACAAGCTCAAGCGCAACTCACAGGCGCTTTATCACGTTTGATCGCCGTATCAGAAAACTATCCTGATCTGAAAGCCAATGAACAATTCCAAGCCTTGCAAGTGCAACTCGAAGGTACGGAAAATCGTATTGCTGTTGCACGTAATCGTTATATCAGTAGTGTGCAAGATTTTAATAGCTATGCACGCCAGTTCCCACAAGTGATGACTGCAAAAGTGATTGGCATGGATACCAAGCCGAACTTTAAGGCAGATGCAGGTGCTTCGACTGCGCCAACGGTGAGTTTTGAATAATTTGTGATTGATTCATTTCACTTTGAAATTTGATCAAGATGACTAATCGATTATTGCCTAAACAGGTTTATACAGCATGGAAGTTTACACTTGCATGCTTTGTACTGTGCTTTAGCGTTTTATTTACAGCGTTATCATCGCAGAACAGCTATGCGGAAGAAGCCGTTGCAGTTGATAGCGACGTTGAAGAAATCATTGTTGCAGGAAAAGTCTTAAAAGATCATCAAGCAATTCCACAGCTTAATCAGCAAAATAATCAATCAAAAAGTAGTCAACAAAGCAATAACTCACAAAACAGCGCATCAACGACTGCAACTGCAACCGATACAGCATCACCTGATGAAAGTATCATTCAGCGTGAACTACCTGCACAGCTCAATGCACCGATCATTGATCAAGCCAATGTGTTAAGTTCGGCTGAAAACGCACAGCTCACACAAAAGATTCAAAATATCTACCAACAAGGTAAGGCACAGATTGGCATCGTGATCGTCCCTAGCACAGGACAAGAAGATATTTTTCAATACGGAATGCGTGTCGCCGATGAGTGGAAGTTAGGCTCAGCAGAGCGTGATAATGGTTTGCTGATCGTGGTGGCGCTGAATGATCGACGTATTCAGATCTTGACAGGTTACGGTTTGGAAGGCGTGTTGCCTGATATTATCAATCATCAAATCATTGAAAACCAAATCAAACCGCAATTTAAACAACAGCAATATGCCCAAGGCTTAAATGACGCTTTGGGGGAAATAGACCGTATCCTCAGTCAAGACCCTGAAGTGGCACAACAAGCTGCCGAAGAACTCAAACAACGTCAAGCCGAAGCCCATCAGCAACAGCAAGCTCAACAAAATACTTTTGGATTTTCACTGTTTATCCTTGCTGGTGCGGTGATCGCATCGGCATGGTTCGGTCGGAAAATCTCAGCATTTGGTGCAGGTGTTGCAGGCACGGCATTGGGTATGCTGAATGGTATTGGTTTAACCATGAGCTTGGCACTTGGTTTTGGCATGTTTTTCCTCGTGATTAGCTCGCTTGCACAAATCCTTTTCCAAGCATTCTTAAGTGGTGGAGGTCGTAGAGGGGGCGGAAGCAGTGGCGGTGGATTTGGTGGCGGAGGCTACAGTGGGGGTGGTGGTAGCTTTGGCGGTGGAGGAGCATCAGGCTCATGGTAAAACAAAAAACGCAAAAAAACACGATTGTGGACAGTACGATCAAACATGTGGATGATGAAACGATATTCACCACAAGGCATAGTCAAAGCCAAGCACAGCCAAGTTTAAAACGCTGGCTAAAGCACGTCTTTTATTTTAAATCCAGTAAAAGCGTGATTAATCCCACTCAAGCACAGCAAATCGCAGATGCCATTCGAGATGCAGAGCATGGACATCGTGGTGAAATCCAAGTCATCATCGAGGGGAGCTTGCCGAGTGATATTGCATTCCAATACAACTGTCAGCAACGTGCCGAGCAACTCTTTGCCGAACATCGAGTATGGGATACCGAATATAATAGTGGCGTACTGATCTATCTCAATCTCTGTGAACATGATGTCGAGATCGTTGCAGATCGAGGGATTCATCAAGCGGTGACAGATGACTATTGGCAAACAGTCTGCCAGTCGATCCTACCATTCTTTAAGAAACACCAATTCGCCGATGGGATTTGTCATGCGGTCGAGCAACTAGGTGAAACCTTGCATCAATTCTATATTCAACATGAAACTAAAGATTCAGAGCAGAAAGTTGATCCACAAGGTAATGAACTTTCGGATATGCCGAAGCTTTTATAAATTTTAATTGTTCATTGCTAGCAAGTTGTATCATTTTTCTGTGCTATATTAAAATTACATTCAATTGATTTCTAAAGAGAGGTAAGAAATGCGACAGATTCATCGCAATGAATATCCTGCTTTAGATAGCATTTTGTGGGATGTTAAAGCTGAAATTATCCAGCCCGAAGTTGCTTTTCAACTTTATGAAAAGCGTTGGAAATATATTGATCCCGATCAATTGACAGCACAAGAAAAAGTACTCATTCTAGAGCTGATTGATACGATTGGAAAAGGATTGTTTTTGACAGCTTAATCAACAGACCCTAATATTGATCAGCAAGGTTTTGATGATGAAAACTCAATATAAAAGAACATATCATCAGCGATTACATCAAGTTTTACAGCAGTTCAATTCGAGTTATCTAAACGATCATTGCATTTTATTTGGTGGTGGTACACGGATCGCCTTAGAGTTGGACGAATATCGCCAATCGGTAGACATTGATTTTTTCTGTGTTGGAAAAAATGCTTTTCGAGCGGTGCGCTCGGTGGTGACAGAAACCACTTTGGGAGATTTGGTCAGGCAGGATTTTAATTATCCACGAGACATACGCGCCGATCGAGATGCAGTCCGATGCTTTATTTCTGATCAAGATATTGTGATTAAGCTTGAGTTTGTCTTCTTTTTGGATGAACTGATCAATGTAGACACTCAAGATACTTTTCCTGTGCCTGCGATTGATCGAACATCGTGTTATCTCACGAAGCTTTTGGCAAATGCTGATCGCTACAATACACCACCCTACAAGGATATATTTGATCTACTTGCGATGTTTAATCAATGGGGAGAGATTCCAGAACAAGCTTGGCATCAGGCTGAAGAACACTATGGTCAAAAAGCCATATGGCATGGTTTGGATAAAGCGTATCGTCAAATCAAACAGCAACCGCAAAAGTATAGTGAGATTGCAACGCAAGAACTCGATATTTCATTGGATTATGCACGGCACTTATTAAACACGGTTTTAGATCAACTCTATCAATCGATAAAATAACTTAAAAATAGTTGATCACTTTTTTGAATGTACCGTGGACTTGAGTTGGGCTCAGAAGAAGAATGATATAAAAAGCTAAATAGTGACAAATATTGTCAATCTATTGCGAGTAAAATGTGATAAAAATCACGGAGCTACAAATAATTTTAAAAATGGGTTGTTTAAGAGTTTGTTTTATAATATAAATCTGAATTAGCATAAAGTTGGCACAACTTATGCAATATTACAAACATAGCGAAACAACGCTAATAAGCGACAAAACTAACTATTCTCTAGGGAGAAAAAATATGAACGCTCAAAAGGGTTTTACATTAATCGAACTCATGATCGTTGTAGCGATCATCGGTATCTTGGCAGCGATTGCGATTCCTGCGTATCAGGATTACACAGCTCGCTCTCAAGTTGCTGCTGGCTTAGCTGAGATTTCACCGATCAAAGTAAATATTGAAGAAAAACTTGCTCAAGGTATAAGTACAACAGAAGCAACGGCTTTATCAGGTAATACTGCTGCAAAACTACAAGCTTTAGGTTTGCCTGGTGCATCAACTGCACGTTGTAGTGCGTTTGACGTAACTGTTCTAGCTACTGGAGCTGCATCAATTGAATGTACAATTAAAGGTTCTACGCAGGTAAATGGTTTAAAAATTCAGTGGAAAAGAAGTGCTGATACTACTGCTGGAGTCGCTGGTGCTTGGGCGTGTAATACAAGTGCAGTTGAAAAACTTGCTCCTAAAACGTGTACAGCAGGTGCAACTATTACTGCGGCAAGTTAATTTGAAAGTCTTGTAAAAATCCCGCTTAATGCGGGATTTTTTTTGCAAATGAAAAATTATTCCTCTTCCATATTTTTCTGAATAAAGTTTTCAATACCAACTTTTCCAATTAGATCAAGCTGCGTATCCGCCCAGTCGAGATAGTCTTCATCTTTCTCCAAGTTGCTAACCTATCGGCTTGCAAATACGACATTGTCGTATTAAAATAATTCTATCTCATCGTATTCATGGTCTGTATGTATACAATTTGCGAAACCCCTTTATTTTCTAAATACGCTACCATCTATTGGACGGAAGAAGAATACGAAGACTTTAAAACTTATTTGGCTGTAAATCCTGAAGCAGGTGATGTTGAACCAAAATCAGGCGGTATACGAAAAATTAGATGGGTCAGTGGAGGCAAGGGCAAACGTGGCGGTGTTCGGGTGATTTACTTTAACCGTTTGGCAAATGGTGAAATATAGTTGCTCACACTTTATAGCAAAAAAGAAGTGACTCAACTGAGCAAGAAAACGCTTAATCTATTAGTGGAGAAATTAAATGCCTCGTTTAATGACTGACAAAGAGCTTGAAGCATTTGAAGCGAATCGAGATATTGAAGCTGAAATTTTGCAAGGCATAGACGATATGCTTGCAGGTAATGTTGCGAAACGGACTGTTGTCAGTGAAACCGATGTTGCTTTAGCTCGAAAAAAAATAGGCTTAACACAAGTCGAATTTGCTAAAATGTTGGATATTTCCAAACGTACACTCGAAGCATGGGAGCAAGGTAAACGCAATCCGTCTGGAGCTGCGAAAACCTTAATTAAGCTATGTATTCAAAATCCTCAAGCAATAAAAACTTTAATTGTTTGAGTAATTATTTGACATTAGTAAAAAATCCCTTGATTTCTCAAGGGATTTTAGAAAGAAGTAAAACTTATTACTCTTCTATATTCTTCTGAATAAAGTTTTCGATACCGACTTTGCCAATCAGATCAAGCTGTGTATCTGCCCAGTCGAGATAGTCTTCATCTTTCTCTAAGATGCTAACCTATCGGCTTGCAAATACGACATTGTTGTCTCAAGATGAAGTGAAATCGTTACTTTCCACAAAATGCTAATCTTAAACTGTAGTAATACTTTGTGTCAAATATGGTACAATGTTGATCATTAAATGTGAGGTCTTGGATATGGGAAGATTAACTTTTATTCATGGTGCGACTGTTTCTGCAACGGATGTTCGCAAATCTTGGAGCAAAATTGTTCAAAGTATCAAAGATCATCATCAACCAATTTATGTCTGCACAAACAATACGCCAGAAGCGGTTGTGCTCAGTTTTGAAGAATTTCAACACATGCAGCAAATTGTTGAAACTGCTCGTCGAGAACAGTTGGGACAACAAATGGTGTGTAATCTTTTAGACATCGCTCAGTTAACGAGTCAACCAATCAAACAGATGGTTTTGAATGAAAAGGAAGTGTTTGAGGAAGAAGAAGGTTAATAAGCATGGCGGTTGGAGATATTTATCAAATTTTTGTGAAATTTGCTTCAGATCCAGTCAATGGGAAGGTTCGCTATACGGTTGAGATTGGTAAAGAGAATTTAACCATTGTATTGTTAGATTCGATTACCAGTCAGTACCAAGACAAATCGGATTATATAAAGTTGCAATATTATCCGATTCGCAATTGGAGGCAGGCAGGCTTGAAAAAACCATCTTACATCGATATTCGTAGCACAATGCGCTTTGATTTTTTGGACATATTAAAAAGTGGAAAACATATTGGGCAATTAAATATCATTGATGTCGAGGAGTTGGCTAATTTTATTCAAAACTACAAAGAACGTTTGCAAGCATATATTAAAAACAATCCGACTTAGTTGATACTGAAGGACTTCAAAGTTTTATTATTGAAGGATAATGAGTATCACTTATATAAAATAGCTGGATTGTTTTAACTTAGACTGACTACTGCAAAAACAATAATTCAAGATTAATGTAAAAACCAATTGAATTATCAAGGAATTTTAGAAAGAAGTAAAACTTATTACTCTTCCATATTTTTCTGAATAAAGTTTTCAATACCGACTTTGCCAATCAGATCAAGCTGTGTATCCGCCCAGTCGAGATAGTCTTCATCTTTCTCTAAAATGCTACGAAGCAAGTCACGAGTCACATAGTCCATCTCTTGCTCAGCCATTTTGATCGCAGATTGTAACGCTTCGATATTTTCTTTGACCTTGCGCACATCACACTTCAACACTTCTTCGGTATGTTGCCCAATATAGAGCTTGCCGAGATGTTGGAGATTTGGCAGACCTTCTAAGAACAGAATGCGCTCGATGACTTTATCTGCATGCTTCATCTGACGGATGGATTCTTTATATTCCGCTTCGCCTAAGCCCTCAATGCCCCAGTCGTTAAACATGCGTGAATGCAAAAAATATTGATTGATCGCAGTCAACTCATGAAAAAGCACTTGGTTCAACTGTTGAATGACTTGCTTACTACCTTGCATATCACCACTCCAAAATATAAAAATTTCAAAATCTTAATTTATAAATAGTCTAAGCGTTTCAAAGCCATGGTGCGAGGACTTTTTAGAACAGCAAATGAGAATAAAAATGAATATGGCTGTGAACAAAAAATTATCGTGTATCTGAAATATGCCATTTCAAGTGACTGTGCTATATTGATTTAGAACTGAACAATACCACGCAGGTGGATGATGACCATTGCAAATAAACATCGTATAGATGAGCAAGAATATATTAAAGGTGAGCTAAACAGCACCATCAAACATGAATTGATTGAGGGTGAAGTGTTTGCCATGGTGGGTGCAAGTGCTGTACATAATGTGATTTCAGGGAATATTTTTACTGCCTTAAGTAATCATTTAAAAGGCAAGCCTTGTCGTCCTTTTATGAATGATATGAAGGTGCGCATTGCCGAAAACTTCTACTATCCTGATGTGCTAGTGGATTGTTCAAAATTATCGCCCAATATGTATTTTTTAGAAACGCCAATTTTGATCGTTGAGGTGCTGTCTGCATCAACCAAGAGCTATGATAAAACTTTCAAACTACAGCAGTATCAACTCATTCCAACCTTGCAGGAGTACCTGATGGTTGATCAAGACCGACAGTGGGTGGAGCTTCGTAGTCGTCTTGATGATTGGCAACCGCAATATTATGAAATGGGCGATGAATTGATTGTGCAGGCGGTTGGTTTAAAACTGGCGGTTGCTGATGTTTATGATGGGATTGATTTTTAAATCGACCGTCTTTATTTTTGAATAGCTTTGGACAAATTGTAAATACGTGATAAGAAATACACCTACATTATTAAAAAATAAGCCCGCCTTGAGTCGTGGCGGGGGAGGAGTAGTTTGTGAGTTTGATTATTTATTTTTATTTGGTTGGAATGCTCGCTTCTAAATCGTATTAAGCCGCAACAGAGATGCGCGCTGCGATTTCCGCAAGCTCTTCTGAAATAATTGTTTTTGCTTCAGGCACACAACGTCCACAGCATGTGCCGAGATCAAGCATTTCACGGACGTCACGAATACTTTCTGCGCCATTTTGCATCGCATCTTTGATATCTTGGTCGGTAATACCACGGCATAAACAAACGTACATCGAACAAACCTGATGTGTAAATTGGATAAGTGATATTAGTGATAATTGTTATCGTTTGTCAATATGGTTCATTATTTTTTATGTTAAATTTAATCGAAAAAAAAGATCATAATTTGGACGTTAATCGAAAACTTATGATCTTAGGTAATTCTAACAGTAAATTTAAGCAGAAAATGGCTTATTTCTCAATGCAAACGATACCGTCCATTTCAACCAATGCCCCTTTTGGAAGACTTGCAACACCAAGTGCAGCACGTGCAGGGTATGGCTGTGCAAAATATTCCCCCATGATCTGATTGACCAGTTGGAAGTGAGAAAGATCAGTCAGGAAAATGTTTAACTTCGCAATATCCGCCAAACTTGCATCGGCGGCAGTGCAAACAGCTTTGATATTGTCAAATACACGACGGATTTGCGCTTCGATGCCATCTACAAGTTCCATGCTATATGGATCTAAGCCAATTTGCCCTGAAAGGTATAGCGTACTATTCACCAAGATCGCTTGAGAATATGTGCCAATCGCAGCAGGGGCATGTTCGGTATGGATAACTTGTCGTGACATGGGAGTGTGTCTCCTAATATTAAAAAATAGTGGAATTCAAAAGTGTTAACTGACTTTTGCAGATTGGTGGTTGGCAAAAGGCATCAGTAGTCGGGTGATTTTCGGGAAATTAAGTGACATGCGCAGTTCACGAATAATACTTGCAAGATGGCGACGATCATTGACCACGATATTAAAATATGTGGCATTGCTTTCGTGCAGAACGGATTCAACGCCTGAATTCGCCTTACGTGCTAGGTAAATCGCTTCGGAAGTTTGTTCGTCATTGAGTGACTCATCAATTGCCAAATAGGCGTTAAAGCGTGCGCCTTCATGATTTTGATCATACCACGTTAGCGGCATGATATTTTCAGGGTGTTTATGTTGCTCTTGCAGTAGATTGTTGCATTTGGTGCGGTGTACGATCAAGCCACGACGAGTTAGATGTCCCATGATTTGATCGCCAAAAACAGGATTACAGCAATGACCGTACTTTACTTCAACGCCTTCCGTGCCTTGAATTAGCGTTAGTGCATTGTCATCTTTGCTCGATTGTTGGTGGTGTAGACGATTGGCTACTAATTGCGGTAAAAGATCGCCAACTGCGATTTGCTCGTACAAAGCTTCTTTGGTTTCAAGATGACGCCATTCCAATAAGCATTGCCAGTCTTTAGCGGAAAGTTGGTCAATCGAGTCGTTGAACATTTTCAAGGCACGATTTAACGCTTGTTGCCCAATCAGAATTTGCTCGTCAAAATCTTGTTCACGCAGAATATTTTGAATCGCTCTGCGCGCTTTTTGTGTATTAATAAAGCTGAGCCAATCAGGATTTGGTGTAGCAAGCACATCGGTAATAATTTCGACAACTTGTCCATTGAGGATCGGTGTTGAGAGTGGTTTTTGCGTACCATTGATTTTACAACCGACCGCATGGTTGCCTAAGAATAAACTTGCAGCATAAGCAAAATCAACAGCCGTTGCACCACGAGGCAATTCATGAATATGACCGTGCGGTGTGTAGGCGATGATTTTTTCTTGATGTAGATAATCGAGCAAATCGTTAAAAGTCGTCTTGGCACAATTTTCATCAATCAAATCATTAAGGCTTTGTAGCGATGCTTGAATGGCAGAGCGACATGCTTGCGGTGCGGCTTCACCAAGTACCATACCGAAGCGTGCAGTTTTTCGCATCAGCTCTGTTTGAATATTTAAGCTTAAAAACGTTTTGTCGCCTTGGAGCTCTAATAGCAAAGCTTGGTTGCCACCTGGCATTGGACGACGAATATGATCGGTATAGCTGATGGTACTAAATTGTGCGGTGAGTAGCTTGACCAAATTGTCGCAGTCTTGCACTCGCCCTAGAATAATATCAAAAGCATGACTGTGCGTGAGTTGATTCAGGTCGAGCTTATTCTTGATGAAGTGACGCAAGAGCTTGGTGTTATTATTTTTCTTTTTGATGCGACCTTGAATGTTATTGTTGCTGAGGATTTGATTGAGTTTTTCTTCCCAGAGATTTTGATATTCTTGTCGTTTAAGTTTGGTATCTGTGAGGGCTTGCTGAATGCTGGCGTACATGTCGAGATCAAGGTTTTGATAACAGAGGTCTTCAAGCCAATCCCCCATTTCGTTCATGCCGACAAGGCGCGCCATCGGTACATAAATATCAAAGGTTTCACGGGCGATACGTTCACGTTTATCAGGGCGTAAAGCATCAAGGGTCGTCATATTGTGATAACGATCAGACAGTTTAATAATAATGACACGTGGATCTTGTAAGGTGGCCTGCAAAAATTTGCGGAACGAAGCGGCTTTGTTGTATTGCTTATCACTCGAACTGGTCAGCTTGGTTACACCATCAACCAAATGCGCCACAGTAGCATTAAATCGCTCGGTAATCTGCTCTTTGCTGACCTCGGTATCTTCAATGACATCGTGCAAAAGTGCAGCCATGAGCGTATCTGAATCCATGCGCATATGGGCGAGCAGACATGCCACCGCAATCGGATGGAGAATATATGGTTCGCCACTCTTTCGCGTTACTCCTGCATGTGCTTCGTCAGCGAAGTCACTGGCTTGCATTACAAGGTCTACTTTGTCTGCTGGCAAGTAGGCGACAATGATGGATTGGAGTTGTTGCTTGGCATGGCTGACGGCATCACCTGGCATAAAAGACGGATCCTAAAAGCTGATTTTTCGCAAAAAATAGTTCATCCTATAATGAAATGCAAAAGGACTGATTTGTCAAATATTTTTTACGAAATTGTCTAATAATTAAACCATAATTTCAGACTTTGTTTTGAATTGAACAGTGTTGTGAAACTAAAGAAATTTTTTTTAATTCCACAGTGAGAATTAATTGGTCTAAAAACTACAGATTGTAGAAGCTGTAAATTGAGCAACGTTAAAGTTAAATGGAAAGCTTCAATTTAAACGCTTGAAATAAAAAACCAATGCAACTTGGCATTGGTCTTGTGTACTTCAAAGCAACTGCGCTTAAAAGAGAAGGTGAATTAGAAGCTAAAGTTATCTAGGTTGATCGCTTCGCTCGAAAGCGCCATATCAAACTGATTGTGCTCAAGATCTTGATCACGTTGTTTCAAGATGTCTTTATTGACGTGACCTTCAGCAATTTCACGAAGTGCAACCACAGATGGTTTATCATTGTCCCACTCTACAGTTGGCTCTACGCCTTGACGTGCGATCTGACGGGCACGTTTGCTTGCAACCAAAACCAACTCAAAACGGTTGTCTACATTTTCTAAGCAATCTTCAACAGTTACGCGTGCCATGATCTGCCCTGTAATCTTCAAATTTAAAATAGTCGCAAATTATAGCCAAATTGATGCGGTGACTCAAGCTGAATGTTTGAACTTAAGTTTTTGGCAGGCAATTGAAGTACTTTATTTAACTTGAGGAGTAAGTAGATTTTGAATTAAATCACTATGGCGATTGGCTTGTTGGGTGAGGGTCATGCGATTCGCAGTAATCACTGCCTCAAGCTCATGCAATGCTCGATCAAAAGAATCATTGATAATAATATAGTCAAAATTGACATATTGTTGCATGTCAGAAACGGCACAACTCAGGCGATGTTCAATCACCTCTACGCTATCTGTACCACGATTGGAAAGGCGCTGTCTCAGATCAAACTGACTTGGTGGAAGAATGAAAATTTGAATCGAATCTGGAAATAATTTACGAACTTGCGCTGCACCTTGCCAGTCAATTTCTAGTAATACATCATGACCTTGCTTGAGTTGTTCTTCAACAGTGCGCTGTGATGTACCGTAATAATTCCCAAAAACTTCGGCGTACTCGATGAAGCCACCTTGCTCGATTTGCGATGTAAAATTGTCTTTATCAGTGAAGTGATAATGAATGCCATCCAATTCGCCACTTCGCTTCGGACGTGTGGTGTGTGACACAGAAACATGCAGATTGGTGGTACGATCTAGTAGTGCTTTGACCAATGAGGTTTTGCCTGTACCAGATGCGGCAGCAACCACAAAAAGTAAACCCGACATGCGAAATTTTCCTGTATCATATTTATAATGCAGATTGTAGTAGAATGTCTACGGAAACAAAACCCATTTTGTGCGGAAATCCAAACTGGGTCGTCGCACAAGATATTGATTAACTTCATCAATTCATTGCTTAAAAATTAGGTGAATCATGCAAATACTATTGGCAAATCCTCGAGGCTTTTGTGCAGGTGTGGATCGTGCGATTGCGATCGTCAATCGTGCACTTGAATGCTTTGGTGCGCCGATCTATGTGCGCCATGAAGTGGTTCATAATAAATTCGTTGTAGATGATTTAAAGCAACGTGGGGCAGTATTTGTCGATGAATTGGATCAAGTGCCTGATGATGCGATCGTGATCTTTAGTGCGCATGGTGTCTCAAAAGCAGTTCAGCAAGAAGCAGAACATCGTCAACTCAAAGTATTTGACGCAACTTGTCCACTCGTGACTAAAGTACATTTAGAAGTATTGAAATATTCTCGAGAGGGTATGGAAGCTGTACTTATTGGTCATCATGGTCATCCTGAAGTTGAGGGGACAATGGGGCAGTTTGATAGTAAATACGGTGGGCGGATCTATTTGGTGGAAGATGAGCAGGATGTTGCGCAGCTTCAAGTGAATGATTCTGAGAAACTGGCATTTGTTACCCAAACGACCTTATCTATTGATGACACATCGAAAGTCATTGAGGCATTGCGTGCAAAATATCCGCTGATTCAAGGGCCTCGCAAAGATGATATTTGCTATGCCACGCAAAACCGTCAAGATGCAGTACGTGATCTTGCAGAGCAGTGCGATGTGGTTTTGGTTGTCGGTTCACCAAATTCATCAAACTCAAACCGTTTGCGTGAGCTTGCGGAGCGCATGGGGAAAAAAGCATTTCTGATTGATAATGCAGATGAAATGCACCAAGCGTGGTTTACTAAAGAAAGTAAAATAGGTGTCACCGCAGGAGCGTCAGCACCAGAAATCTTAATTAAACAAGTGCTTGATCGTTTGCAGGAGTGGGGAGCGACATCTCCTGAAGAGCTTGCGGGACAAGAAGAACATATTACTTTTAGTTTGCCTAAAGAGCTTCGAATCAAAGTGATTGAAGCATAAATTTGGAAGCTTGGTGATCAATTTGTTATCACAGTCATTTTAGCTATTTCTAAGTATTAATTTTCAAGCCAACTGATACCAGTTGGCTTTTTGCCTTTTATCATCAAAATCTGCCATTAATCAAGAAATGTATTTCTTGACGAGTATCTTGTAGTATCTTTGTATTGGGGTAATAGGATTTAAGAGGCATACCATGCCAAGTAAAGGTTTTAAGCGGCATTAAAGAAAACGACGGTTGCAATATGTCTAAATCGTACCAATTCAGATAACGATTTTACTAAAGAAGAATGTGCGACGGCAATGATACCTGAGTATACAGCAACCAATCCAGGTCCTCCTGTGGTGTCTGCCTTAACAGCGGCTCAGAAGCAGGAAGTATTAAAAAGTCGTGTGATTTCAGTGCAAATTGACCCTGCGGTTGTGGTTGAGTCAACCAGTGCAACAGCGGTTTTGTTTAGTGATATTGGTAGTGCGGATTCTGCGTCAACTTTTGGTTTTTGCAAGTCAGGAAAGCAAAGAGCTGTTTCGGTCACAAGATTAGGAATTATCAGCCAAACTTCGGGGACATGCTAATGAAATTTAATCAATATCAACAAGGTGTGGGCTTGGTGGAGGTGTTGGTGGCACTTTTACTATTGGCTGTTGGTGTTTTGGGCTATAGCATTTTGCAACTTCGTGCGGTAGATGCATCGAGTGAGGCATTATCTCGCTCGCAGGGTATGTTGATTGTACGCAGCTTGGCGGAAAATATGCGAGCCAATCCTGCTGCACAAAGCAATTATCCGGCAGTAGTTCGTGGCTATACTAATATTACTGCAGCACCTACAGCACCAACGCCATCGTGCTCAAATAATCTGTGCACTCCTGAACAAATGGCACGATTCGATGCGTTTATGGCAGCTCGATCAGCTTTTGAAATTGGTATGAATGTGACGATGAGTGCTTGTCCTGGTGTGGGTTCTGCGCCGATTCAAAGGCAGTGTTTGTTTGTCGCATGGGGAAATACAGTTTTGAGTGCAACGAGCACCACGGCGGATGTGAGCAGTTGTATGAATACATCAGGGGTTTATATTAATGGTTCGAACTGCTTGATGATGGAGGCTTATTAAATGAAAGCTTCATTCGGAGAAAAGATCAATAATACCGCGACACAGGCTGGTTTCACCCTTGTCGAATTAATGGTTGCTCTTGCACTGGGTTTGCTCATTAGTGCTGCAGCGATACAGCTCTTTCTGGGTGGGTTGTTAACATCTCGAATGCAGCAAGCAAATGCAGAGCTGCAAAATAGTGGTGTATTTGGTTTGGATTATGTGGCGCGAGATTTGCGCTTAGCCAATTATATTAATACTGATTTTCCCATATTAAACGAGCAAACCCCTTGGGGTGGGGTGGTGCTAACTGCACGAACTGCAACGGTAACGGATGCAAATATACCAATTCCAGCAGCGGCTCCATTTATTTCCACAGGCTTATTAAGTCACAGCGTGGGAACGGGTGAGTCAGTAAGCTCAACGCAAAATGAATGGCAAGGTCTGTCGAATGTGAGTGTGGCAAGTGATCAGCTCACTATACAATTCGTTGCACCAAATGCAATGGTGAACTGTGAAGGTGCGAATGTTCAAGCGGGCGATTATGTGATTCAGCGCTATTTCGTGCGCCGTGCTGTAGCAACTGCAACCACTGGTACAGATTACGGTTTAGCGTGCGATGCTAACACCCCAAATGCCACAGCTGTAGCAGAACCGACAACAATTGCTGGGTTTGGTGGAGCGGGTGAGTTGATTATGCCTCGGGTTGATCATTTTACCGTGCAATTGGGTGTGAGAAATGAAGCAGGTAATATGGCTTATTACACGATTAATCAATACCGCACAGCTGCCGCTGCTGCTCGTGCGGCGCTACCTCCTGCCGAGCCTCCGCGTATTGTTTCGGTAAAAATGGCAGTGTTAGTGCGTTCTACCGACAACACACGCAATAACGATATAGATTTAACCCGAAGTATTAATATTCTGAATCAAAATGTCACATTAACAGACACGACTAATCGATTTGCACGACGTGTGTATAGCACGGCAGTGACGTTTAGAAATGGTTTGGGAGAAAGATAATGAAAGTTCAACCTACATTCCAGCGTCAACAGCGTGGTGCAACATTAATTGTGGTTTTAATTATGTTGTTAGTGATTACTATTGTGGGTGTTTTAGCCATACGTGTGGCAATGACATCGTTAAATATTGCAACCAACAGTCAAATTGGTCAGTTGTTACTACAAACCAGTGATACACCAACCAATATTTTATTAAACCGCAGTAGTTATAAAAACTTAACTTCGGTGATGAGTGTGGTGGGTAAGGCAATTAGTGATCAAAAAGACCCACTTGCTCGTGGTCGTGAATATGTTTTTTGTTATAAACCAACTGCTGCTTTGCAAGTGAACAGTGTTTTAGATATGACCGTACTTATTCCGCCAACAGCTATAGCTGCAGATGACACGAAAGCTACTGTGGACACTACTGAAACTAACCGTAGTGGCTTTTGTGATTTGGAACAAGACTTTGGTAGTGCGCGCGAAGCTGTAGTCACTCAAGTGGCTATTAAGTATATTGTAGGGCCAAATACGGATGCCGCACCAGGTTCGGACTTAGACCGTGGTACAGATGCGAGCGGGGGTTCCAGTGTTCAACAAGGTAAGGTGGATGGTCGGGTGCGTGTCACAGCGACTGCGATTTTACCGAATTATTCCAGTGCTGATTTGTCTGAAGTGCAGCGGGAATGTATTGGTAATGGAAGTGCAGCTGGTTATATCAATGACAATACGGATACTGGCTTACGGACTAAAAAGACAATGGCGGATTGTTTGGCTGAGTATGGCATACCTGTAAATACACAAATTCAAGAAATTGATTTGAAGACACGTTATGTTCAAGTTACCGCACCAACATAAATGGGGAGAGTTAGGATGAAATACCAAAGACCACAAAGTCCCAAAATAAATACTCACCAATATAAGTATGGTGCGTCATTTGCTTGGGCATTTACAGCTACGTTGCTAGTTGCATCATCTGTCGCACAAGCGAGCGATATGCAGATTTATGCAGTGCCTACAGCGGGTAAAAAAACCATTGTGATGATGTTGGATACATCAGGGTCGATGAGTTATTCAGATACAGGGCAAACAGGCTCGCGTTTAACTCGTTTAAAAAATGGGATGTACGCATTTTTGGAAAGTAATAATCCTATTTTGACCGATGTACGAGTTGGATTAGGGAATTACTCTACGGGTGGTGATGGGCAGACAGGTAATATTTTGGTTCCTGCCGCTCCATTAGGTGATGTGAGCACTTTAAATACTGTTGGTTCTCAACGTTATAAGCTAAAACTAGCTGTTCAAAATCTTACTGCATACAATGGTACACCGACTGCACATGCGTATGCTGAGGCGGCAGCATATTTAATGGGAACCACTACATATTCAGAAACGAATTATGATATTCGAAAAGACAGTTTTATTAAGCGAGTCAAAAGATCAAATAACCAGACCAATTATAGCTATTGTACCTGGTATCGGAACAGTGACATCGATTACACAAACTTATGGCAAAGTTGTAGAAGTAATAGCTATTGGTCAAATTGGGATACATCCCAACCTTCAGGTTTTGGAAATGGTGTCCAATATGACACTGATTATAATAGTACTTATAACTATTATTATTATTACGTGGTTGAAACAAAAACACTATATGATAGTAACAGTGGTATGCCAAGCTCCAAGGCGAATGATACAACATCCAATCCAGGGATTGTGGTTGATCGTACAGCGACTAATGTGAATGCAAGATATAAATCACCATTACCAGCTGTAGCAGACAGAGTCTCATGTGATGGGCAAGGAGTTTATGTTCTATCGGATGGTGCTGCTAATAGTACGTCTACGAATAAAGCAACAAAAATTATGTCTACTGCATTAGGTAGTACCCATGGATCAGATTTTAGTTGCTCAGGTGGAATGTCTGATGCAAATGATCCTGACGGTAATGCTGGTGGTTGGGATTGTATGGGGGAGTTTGCGAAAAAACTTTTTGATAGAACCAAGAATCCTGCAGGAGTATCGATTCAAACCGCCTTTGTCGGTTTTGGTAATGATATGAACAGTTTGAGTGCAGGATATGTAAAACGTGCCTGTGCATTAAGTTCACGAACTCAAAGTGATCGTACAGGTAATGACTCCTGTTCGCCAGAACAAGGGAGTAATGCTGTAAATGCTCCAGGTTATGGTAATGGTGGCTTCTTTACTACCCAAAGTGCACAAGGTGTAACAGCCAGTGTTATTGCTTTTATTAACAACTTAGGTGCAGCACCACTTGCGCCTTTAACGACAGGTGCAATTTCTGTACCTTCAGATGCCTTGAGCCCATCAGGTTTTCAGCCTTATGGTTATTTACGTGCTTTAGAGCCAGACCCACAAGGTGGTAAGTTGGTTTGGGCAGGTAACTTAAAACGCTATAAAGTATTGACCTCTGGTGCAAATGCTGGTGCATTTGGTGCAGCGGATGGCAGTACCCTCGTTTATAATACCGATGGTTCATTTAGAGCAGGTACCAAAGACCTGTGG
>LUOR01000018.1 GCA_001626925.1 Moraxellaceae bacterium REDSEA-S32_B1 | reverse complement strand
AGCTGATTTGGCTTGCCAAAATCGTGGCTAGAAATTTCTTATTCATCAACTTTACTCCTTATGCTCACGAATCACTGAGCGCACCAACATCACGATGCCGAAAAATAGATTTAGTAATAAAAATGCACTGAACGCAATATAACCAACACGTGGATACAATGCCTCTTGTGCCAATCTTGGGCTGGTAATCACAACAAGATTTTTCAACTTACGCACAGCTTCAAGGCGTGCTTTTTCTAAAGATGCCAATGCCAATTTATACAAATCCGTATTAAACTCCACCTGTGCTTTTAGACCTTCAAAGTCTGCCGCACTACGGTTGAGTTTTTCCGCATTTCCAGGTGAAGTCAGTTTAGATTTCTCATCTTGGATTTGCTTCTCAACCGATTGAATTTGGCTACGCAAAGCCACCACTTGCGGTGCTGTTGGATTTAAATAACTTAACAGCGTACGCTCTTCCGTACGAAGTTGTGCCAAATTTGACTCAAGCTGTGCAACGATCTTTGCTACTGCCAATGCTTGGGCTTGCGGATCAAACATTTGGTTTTCATTTTGGTAGTTGATTAGCGCTTCACGTGATTGTGCCAAGTTTTCTGATGCTTCATTCAGTTGATCCGTGGCAAAGACCAATTGATCTTTTGCCACATCCTGTGAAATATCGTTAATGAATTTTTCGCTTTCACTTAAAATTTCTTGATTTAATTTTAAGGAAAATTCAGGCGTAAAACCTTCAGTTGAAATATGAAGTAGATTCGTTTGTACGTCTAAATTTACTTTGACACGTTTTTGATAATATTGGACTAATTCTTCCATGCTAGCATCATGAGGAAGTTCAAAGATCGGGTCTGAACCGCCACCAGTAAACGCTTTACGCAAATCAAGATTCTTATCCAGTCGTTCAACGAGGTCACGTGATTGGATAAAAGCGGTTAAGTATTGAGTGTCTTCAGTACTAGTGCTACTTACACCTAACAATGCACCGATCCCAGAAGCAGAATTTGCGCTGACTTCTCCAACCTGCTTAACCACTACCGTTGCATCCGTCAAATATCTGTTCTGCGCAAAGACTAGAAGATAAAACAAGATTGCAAATAATGGTATCAATACCATAAGAAAATACGCAACTAGCGCAGAACGATTATTTTTTACCCAGCGCATTTTCTTTATACACCTCAACTGCTTCATTAATATCTGCAAAATATTGTGCTTGACCATCTTGCACAACAAAACCTACATCACAATTTCGTGTTAAATCATTTAAATCATGCGATACCATAATGATATTTGAATTTTGTTTTAAATCATCTAACAAGGCCTGACTTCGCTTTCGAAACACAGCATCGCCGACAGCTCCAACTTCATCGAGCAAGTAGTAATCAAAATCAAATGCCATACTGAGACCGAAACCAAGTCTTGAACGCATCCCTGACGAATAGCTCTTAATCGGCATATCAAAATACTTTCCAAGCTGTGCGAATTCTTCCACAAAAGCAACAACATGCTGCACATCTTGTTCAGGGGCATATAATCTTGCAACAAAACGCACATTTTGTCGACCCGTAAGACTGCCTTGAAAACCACCTGCCAATGCGACTGGCCATGAAATGGTTTTATTGGTGATGATTTCGCCTGAATCAGGGAAATCAATACCACCAATAATACTCATTAAAGTACTTTTACCTGCACCATTTTTGCCAAGTAAACCGACACTTTTATTTTCGGGGAGAATTGCACTCAAACCTCTAAAAACATAATGTCGCCCTTTGGGTGTCGCATAGGATTTTGTAATATTTTTAAGCTCAATCATTTTGTTTTAATCAACCTTTTTAATAATGACTGGTTGAGTAACAACCCCAAAAACACCACAACTAAAGTCGATATGAGGAAATAACTAAAACTCGTTCCATTCACCACACTATAACTTGGTGCGACAGCATGACGCATCAGCTCTAACAAATGCGTCATGGGATTCCACATAAAGTATTTCAGGTAATATTCTGGCACATAGTGCAAGGGAAACATTGCGCCTGACATAAAATACACAATCACAAATATGGAGCTAATAAATTTACCAATTTCACTGCTGAGCTCACCAATCACCATCATAATACAAGCAAAGCCTAGACTAAAAACAAACAAGCAGAGCCAGTAAAAAAGGAGGGTCGGAATATGTGAAAAACTAATAGAAAACTCTAACCATATTAAGATAAAATTAATAATGATATAACACGAAAAATATAATAAAAACTCCAAACTCGTACGAGCAAAAATCGTATCGATCGGCTTCACACTACGATAGCTTAATAAACCTCTATTAGATTCGATTGCTGGTATCGCTTGGGTCGTGGCACGCATAAAAGCATAAAATGGCAAAATACCATTCAATAGGAATACTACATAATCAATACCAGGTAACACTTTCTTTACCACAGCACCAAAAACAAATAACATCAACCCTACATTCAAAGCTGGTTCAAGCAACGCCCAAACATAACCGATCCGATAATGCCCAAATCGTGTTTGCAACTCCCGCAAAAAAAGTGCTCGAATCGAAGCATACATTACCTCAATACCGCCACGTGGTTTAAATCGAGGCAATCTTTTGAGCTGAAATTCTGAATTGTCTGACATTATAATCTAACCACCAATACACTCTTCGCTATACAGCCACAAAGCCAACTGCTTTCGCTCACTCTTGCCTAACACCAAATCAACAACATTCAAATAAGCTGACGCTTTTTACCACGACTAGGCTCGAGTTACCGTAACGAAATGTTTTCAAAAATATGACAAAGCACACAACCTTTCACTATATCACTCACCATTCAATCGATAAATAACTCTTATCAATTAATTTCAGTGCACCTTGCAAGCACTTTGTAGTATCTTAAAGCACTTTTTACACTCAACATCTTCAACTATGAATTTCGCTCAGCAACATTCTCAGCAATTCGATGTCGTCATTATAGGTAGTGGTGGTGCGGGTTTAACCTTAGCGCTTTCACTACCACCACATTATAAAGTCGCTGTGTTAGCAAAATCCCATCTAAACGATGCGAGCACGTATTATGCTCAAGGAGGTGTCGCTGCTGTGCTCGATCAAACGGATTCGATTGAACAACATATAGATGACACTATGATTGCAGGCGGTCATTTATGTCATTTAGATGCGGTTAAATTCACCGTTGAAGGCGGGCAAGATGCCGTTGACTTTCTACTCAAGCAAGGTGTGCAGTTCACTTTAGATGAACATGAGAATTTACACCTTACTCGTGAAGGTGGACACTCACAGCGCCGCATCATTCATGCTGCTGATGCGACAGGCAAAGCGATTTCCACCACCTTAGTTGAACGTGCTCAAGAAAAAGAAAATATTCATTTATTTGAAAATGTGGTGGCGATCGATGTCATTACCACACAAAAAGCCCAGATAGAATATTCTGAAAATCATGCAATTGGTGTTTATGCACTAGATGAAACAACAGGCGAAGTCAAAACATTTTTAGCACCATTTACTGCGCTCGCCTGTGGCGGTGCGATGAAAGCTTACCTTTATACCTCCAATCCTGACATTGCGACTGGTGACGGGATTGCCATGGCATGGCGTGCAGGCTGTCGCATTGCCAACATGGAATTTAATCAGTTCCACCCAACCTGTCTTTACCATCCTAAAGCGCGCTCTTTTTTAATCACTGAAGCCATGCGTGGTGAAGGTGCTTATTTACGCCTGCCTGATGGCGAGCGTTTTATGCTTCGTTTTGACGAACGTGCCGAACTTGCACCTCGTGATGTGGTGGCACGTGCCATCGATTATGAGATGAAACGGCTTGGTCTACGTCATGTCTGGCTTGATATTACCCATCAATCTAAAAGTTTTGTCAAAGAGCATTTTCCGACACTCTATGCACGCTTGCTTGAACTCGGCATAGACATTACCAAAGATATGATCCCTGTGGTTCCCGCAGCGCATTACACTTGTGGCGGTGTGATCGTCGATCAGCATAGTGAAACAGATATTGCAGGACTGTATGCGATTGGTGAAACCTCATCGACGGGCTTACATGGTGCCAATCGTATGGCGAGCAACTCCCTTTTAGAATGTTTTGTCTATGGCATGAGCGCAGCCAAACACATCCAATCTCAAATCGACAACGCACCTCGATTCGATCACGTGAATCCATGGGATGCTTCTCAGGTAGAACATCCTGATGAAGATGTCGTCATCCTACAAAACTGGGATGAGCTACGCACCTCGATGTGGAACTATGTCGGTATTGTGCGCACAACCAAACGTCTTGAACGTGCTTTACATCGTATTGAGATGCTGAAACGAGAAATTGAGGAATATTATCAAGGCTATAAAGTCAGCAAAAACTTAATTGAACTGCGCAACTTGGTTTTAGTGTCTGAAATGATTGTACGCTGTGCGATGCAGCGCAAAGAATCTCGTGGCTTGCACTACACTTTGGACTATCCTGAATTGTCCAAGGAGATTCGAGATACCATTCTGACACCACCTGACTTTTTGGTGAGTCAGCCTTTGGTAGACAATTAAACTCGTATTCAACGCGTCAATTCCAAAACAATAATCGAGCTAAACGAATTAGCTCGACGTTTTATACTTGCGCTGACTTTGGTGAATTACGCTGTTTATTTTCCCAATAGACAATCAAGAACGCCAAAGCAAACAAGACCATAAAACCATCTACCGATGGCTTCATGGTCATTTTCAATATATTTAACCTAAGAAACGACGTGCATTTCTAAACATACGCAACCATGCGCCATCTTGTCGCCAATCTTCAGGCTTCCAAGAATGTTGTAGCGCACGGAAGTTACGCTCTGGATGTGGCATCATGATCGTTGCACGACCATCGAGCGAAGTCAGACCTGTGATTGCCTCAGGTGAGCCGTTCGGGTTGAGTGGATAATGTTGTGTCGGATTACCTTGGCTATCCACATAGCGCATCACCACTTGATCATTGCTATTCAGTGTTGCAAGATTTTCTGCACTTGCCACCAAGCGCCCTTCACCGTGCGCCACAGCGATCGGTAAGATCGAACCTTGCATACCATCTAAAAGCACAGATGCTGATTTTTCAATACGTACATTGACGCTACGTGCTTCAAAGACTTCTGAAGTATTGCGGTGGAAACGTCCCCAATGATCAGCACCAGGAATTAATGGCGCAAGCTGTGACAACATCTGACAACCATTACATACACCTAAGCTAAAGGTATCGTCACGATTAAAGAATTTTTCAAACTGATCACGCAGTTTAGCATTGAACAGCACGGATTTAGCCCAGCCACCGCCTGCACCGAGTACATCACCATAAGAGAAGCCACCGCATGCCACTAAACCTTCAAAATCATCGAGGTTAATGCGACCTGCAAGCAAATCGCTCATGTGTACATCGACGGTGTTAAAGCCAACTCTATCAAATGCCGCTGCCATTTCCACATGACCATTCACGCCTTGTTCACGCAGAATCACCATGTTTGGACGGCGCACATTAATCATTGATGCTTCAATCGCTTCATTTAAATCAAAAGTCGGCTTAGCAATCAAACCTTGATGATTTGTATCAGCAATCAAGGCAAATTCTTGATCGGCAGTTTCCACATTGTCACGTAGACGTTGTATTTGATGAGAAACTTCTGACCATGCCTGTTGGAGTGAAATACGTTCAAAAGTCAAACCATTCACTGTCAATTGATCATTATCATTCACTTGACCAAGCAATGAAATGGCATCTTTTAGACTTGAATTGGTAATTTCACTTTGCAGACTTTCCCAATCCGATACTTTAATTTGTAAGACTGCACCAATTTCTTCTGCGAATATGCTTTCAATCGTTTGTGGCTCAAGTGCAACACCCAAACGAGAGGCAAACATCATCTCTGCCACGGTTGCCAATACACCACCATCACCGATGTCGTGATAGGCTTGAATAAAGCCACGATTATTCCAGTCTTGAATTAAGGCAAAGAATGCTTTCAGATCATCGAAGCTATCAACGTCAGGTGCAGTTGTACCGATCGCTTTATAAACTTGCGCAAGTATCGACCCACCAAGACGGAATTGACCTTTAGATAAATCAATACGCACTAAAATCGAATCGGTATTTTTCAGTTCTGGCGTCAATGTTTTACGCACATCAGCCACAGGCGCAAATGCCGTCATCACACCTGCAACAGGTGAAGTGACTGATTTATTTACACCATCATCTTCCCACGTGGTACGCATCGACAACGAGTCTTTCCCCACAGGAATAGCGATACCGAGCGCAGGACAGATCTCCATACCGACGGTTTTCACCGCTTCAAACAAGGCTTGATCTTCACCTTTTTGTCCTGCGGCTGCCATCCAGTTTGCAGAGAGTTTAATGTCACTGAGTTGTTCAATATTTGCTGAAGCAATATTGGTAATCGCCTCTGCCACCGCAAGACGTACTGATGCCGCAGGATTGAGCAATGCCACTGGTGGACGCTCACCCATTGCCATCGCTTCACCTGTAAAGCCTTGCAAACTGGTGGTGGTCACTGCCGCATCTGCGACAGGCACTTGCCAACGTCCGACCATCTGATCACGAGCAACCATGCCTGTGATCGAACGGTCGCCAATGGTTATCAAAAACGATTTCGAAGCCACAGTTGGATTTTTCAATACGCGGAAAATCGCATCTTTCAAATCAACTTTTGATGCATCAAAGTCGTTACCTTTACGTTCAATCGTTTCATATGAACGTTGCATACGTGGCGTACCACCCAACATGACTTGCATTGGCATATCCACGGCATTATTTTCAAATAACGGATCTTCAACAGTCAGATGACGTGCTTCAGTCGCTTCACCCAATACCGCATACGGACAACGCTCACGTGCACAAATTTCTTCAAACTGTTCTAAAGATTCTGGACGAATCGCTAACACATAACGTTCTTGCGCTTCATTTGACCAGATTTCCATCGGGCTCATGCCTGGCTCTAAAGATGGAATCTTACGCAGGTTCAATACAGCACCTAACTCGTGATCATTCACTAGTTCAGGCATCGCATTTGATAGACCACCCGCACCCACGTCGTGTACAGACACGATTGGGTTAAAGTCTTCTAAGCGCCAGCAGGTATCAATCACTTCTTGGCAACGACGTTCCATTTCAGGATTTTCACGTTGTACCGAAGCAAAGTCTAAGCTCTCGCCCATGGTGCCACTGTCTACAGAAGATGCTGCACCACCGCCAAGACCAATCAGCATGGCAGGCCCACCAAGGACGATCAGCAAATCACCCTCTTGGATCGCATCTTTTTCCACATGGTCAGGGCGAATATTGCCATAACCACCAGCGATCATGATCGGCTTATGGAAGCCTTTCACTTCACCATTGACATTTTGTTCAAAGGTACGGAAATAACCATTGAGGTTCGGACGACCGAATTCGTTATTAAATGCTGCACCGCCAAGTGGTCCATCAATCATGATTTGTAACGGTGATGCCATACGAGATGGTTTGCCGTAGTTGTCTTCCCACGGTTGTTCAAAACCTGGAATATTCAAGTTTGATACGGTAAAGCCTGTTAAACCTGCTTTTGGCTTACCACCACGACCTGTTGCACCTTCGTCACGAATCTCCCCGCCTGAACCAGTCGCTGCGCCTGCAAATGGAGAAATCGCCGTTGGATGGTTGTGGGTTTCCACCTTCATCAAGATGTGTGCAGCTTGGCTCTTATATTTATAAACATATTGCCCATTGTCATCAGCTTTTGGATAAAAGCGCATGGTGTCATAGCCGACAATCACCGACGCATTGTCTTTGTATGCAGACAGCACATCAGTTGGCGATTCTTTATAGGTGTTTTTAATCATTTGGAACAATGACAATGGTTGCTTTTCACCGTCAATTGTCCACTGTGCATTAAAGATTTTATGACGGCAATGCTCTGAGTTTGCCTGTGCAAACATCATCAATTCGATGTCATGCGGATTACGTCCGAGCTTATTGAACGCATCGGTTAAATAATCAATTTCTTCATCAGACAGTGCAAAACCAAATTCACGATTGGCTTGAACTAAGGCTTCTTTACCTTGCCCAAGAATATCAATGCTATTTAATGGTTTTGGTGCTGTTTCCACAAATAATGCTTTGGCATCGTCAATCTGATCAAACACGCTTTCAGTCATGCGATCGTGCAATGCCAGTTTCAATGCGTTTGAAACGCTTGATACACCCTTCAACGTGTATAGCACGCCACGTTCTAGGCGATGTACTGGCGTATTACAGTTCTTAAAAATATCTGTTGCTTTTGATGACCACGGTGAAATCGTCCCGACACGAGGTGTCACCAAAACTTGTACTTCATCGTTTTCAGTTTGGCGAAGCGCAAAGATTTGACTGTCGTTTAACAGCGCATTTGCCGATTGCAAAGTTTCATCATTTAAAGCTTGATCAAACAAGTAAACCCATTGACTTTCCACACTTTGGACAGTATCAATTGACGAGAGGCGAGAGAGTAATTGAGCTTGCTTAAAAGCAGAATGTGCAGACGCACCGGCCACGATAAACATGTTGATTTTGGCTCCACGGCAAGTCTTTTGAACCTGCGCAATGTGACTAAGATTGTGACAAAGAAAAAATCTGTGACAATACGGCAAAAATGAAGAGTCATATTCTACTTCGAATCGACATTTTCAGCTAGCGACAGTGGGCAATTAATTCCAATTTCATGGAATTGTTCTAGTTTATTTTTTCAGCTTCAATGTTGTAATTAATATCAGTTTCGATCTGTAGTGCTTGTTGTTCAATCAAATCAGTACTGCGCTTGAGCATTTCCACAATTTTCTGCGTATCAATAAATTCAAAACGATTAGTCGATGCCAATACAGTGAACGCCCATGGTGCTTCTTTACTCGAATAGCGCACAGGCACAGAAATACTGGAAAACTCGGGATGCAACTCGCCTTGCGAGATGTAATAGCCTTGCTTCTTGATTTGTCTGAGTTTACTGATAAATTCTGCCTCATCTTCAGCAAAACCATTCTTCGCCAAATCCTCAGCAAGATATTGATAATATTCGATTTGCTGTTTCTTAGTCAGATTTGCCAAGATAATCTTTGCCGATGATCCAGCCGACAAGGCGCGCGGACAACCACGACCATAGACCAAGCCCTCATTACGATATGATTCATGATGAATATCAATACAACTCTTGCCCTCTAATGCCGTGATTAAACACAACATTTCAGTACGATTAACCACTTCTCGCATCTGCGGAATGCACAGCTGTACCCACGGATCGCTTTCTCGAGCAACATAATCCAACAGCGCTACCTTTGAGCCAAGCACATAAGAGCCAACCTGATGGTGCGCTTTTTTCAACAAGCCAACTTCGACCAATTCTTTCAGATAGCGGTACGCCATCGGCTTCGATACATCAAGCTCTTTGCAGATATCATCCACATCAATGACAGGACGCTGGACAGAAAAAAGATCCAAAATCATCAATATACGGGCAAAACTAGATGTACTCAACACATACTCCATCACTCAGAACCAATCAAAAAAATAGCAAATAAATCGGCTGAGATGCTTCATTCTATATTTGTTTTAACCGACTATTAATTATTCACATTATTAAAGTAGGTTCAAGATTTAGTTAACCTAGAATTTATTTTTAAAAATAAAACTGCACTGAAAGAAAAAGAGGCGACAAACCAAGTCGCTATGCTAATGAATTTTTCACAAAGTCATGGCATGATAAGCCAATGATTAGAAATCACTAAATGAGAGAGTTTACAGAGAATGACAACACAGATGAATTGGGTAAACTTGCTCGCCGCCTCACGTCTTGGCAGTAAAAAAAGCACATCAGAACAAGCACGTAGCCCATTTCACAAAGATTATGATCGCATTATATTTTCACAAAGTTTTAGACAACTGAACCGTAAAACCCAAGTCCATCCATTGACCCAGCACGATGGCATTCATACTCGCCTGACGCATTCCCTCGAAGTATCTTGTATCGGTCGTTCGCTCGGGATGCTGGCTGCGGAAAAGATCGAAAAACATCTGCCGTCGTGGGTCAGCCCTGCCGATGTTGGGCATGCGGGTGAATATGCGATTCGAGATTGGTTTGATCAGACCTATCTGAATAAACCCTATCTTTTTACCTCAGAACAATGGGCAGATTTGCGTCAGTTTGAAGGCAATGCGCAAGGTTTAAGAGTCCTGTCTCGTCTGGATTATCATCCGAATGATGGTGGGATGCGCCTGACCTATGCTACGCTTGGCGCGTATCTGAAATATCCGTGGCTCAGCAAAATCATTGATGATACAGACCGTACACCGAATCATCATCGACCGAAGTTTGGCTGTTATCGTACCGAAAAAGATGTGTTGCAATTGGTCGCTGAACAGCTTGGACTGATTCAACTCGGTGAATATCATTATTGCCGTCATCCGCTGACTTATCTGCTCGAGGCTGCTGATGATATTTGCTATGCGCTGATTGATTTGGAAGATGGCATTATCCTCAATATGCTGAGCTATGAAGAAGTTGAGCCGATTTTTACCGAACTGGTTGCCGACTATGGTTTGCCTGAGGAACTTGGGCAAAATACCTCATGGCAACAAAAAATCGCGGCGCTACGTGGTCGAGCGATGAAACGCTTGGTCGATGAAGTGACCACTGCATTTGCCAATCATCATGATCAATTGCTTGCTGGAGAATTGCCACATGGTTTGTTGCATTATTGCAGTGCCGACATTGCGCATGGGATTCAAAAAGCCAAAGATTTAGCCCGCACGAAAATTTTCAATCATCGTCACAAAGCCGATTTGGAGCTATTGGCACATGCCAGCGTACAACACTTGCTCAATGCGTTTATTCCGCTGACTGATCCTGAACGTCGAGTGAGTTTTAAAGAACAGCGCTTGATGATTATTCTCAATAGTTTGGGGATTCAGATTGGCGAGAATTATTTCCAAAATGTCATGCAGGTCTTGGATGTGATCAGTAAGTTTTCTGATCATCAGGCTTATGCGATCTCGCAAGAGTTGCAGGGAAATAAAGTGGGGCTATTGTAAACACACGGTGAATTTGGCACTGTATCGACTATTAAATACATTGCTTAAATTGGAAAACATTTAAGTAACCACTTTTTTTTAATTTTTTAGAATTGAATATTTATGATCGGCTCACTTACTGGCGAAATCCAACACCTTGAAGGTGCTACCGTTATCCTCAATGTCGGCGGTGTCGGCTATGAAGTCGATACACCACTCTCCACTTTTTGCCAACTCAAACGTGGCGAAACCGTCACGCTTTGGACGCATTTCGTGGTACGTGAAGATGCCCAACAACTGTACGGCTTTAGCGAATTACAAGATAAAGTGATTTTCCGCACCCTACTCAAAGTCAATGGCATCGGTGCAAAAATGGCGCTCGGTATTTTATCTAGTCTAAGCGTTGAAATGCTGATTCATTGCATTGAGCATGAAGATGTAAATACTTTGGTCAAAGTACCGGGAATCGGTAAAAAAACCGCAGAGCGTCTAATCATTGAACTTCGTGATCGCCTAAAAGCGCTTGGAAATAGTACGACGAGTTCTAGTTCAAGTGGCTTAGAACGTATTCAGTTTATTCCTGATTCGCCTGTAGCAGAAGCTGAGTCTGCATTGGTCAGTCTTGGCTACAAACCTGCCGAAGCCCAAAAAGCCATTGCTGCGGTAAAATCTGAACATGACGATAGTGCAGGACTGATTCGTGCTGCGCTAAAATCGATGATGAAATAAATTTCACTAAAATGCTTTACCCTTTACTATGCTTAAAAGCCAAAATCTGAGTACCTCATGCAAGACCGTTTAATCAGTGGACTAGAAAAACCAGAAGATCAATTTGATCGTGCCATCCGCCCGACTTCGCTTGCCGATTATGTCGGTCAGCCTGTGGTGCGTGAACAAATGGAAATCTTTATTGGCGCAGCACGTGGTCGTGGCGAAGCATTGGATCACACCTTGATTTTTGGTCCTCCGGGACTCGGTAAAACAACACTTGCCAATATTATCGCTCGGGAAATGGGTGGCAATCTCAAGTCCACCTCAGGGCCTGTATTAGAACGTGCAGGCGACTTGGCGGCAATGCTGACCAATCTTGAAGAAGGCGATGTGTTATTTATTGATGAAATTCATCGACTTTCACCTGTGATTGAAGAAATTCTCTATCCTGCGATGGAGGATTATCAGCTCGACATCATGATCGGTGAAGGGCCTGCGGCACGTTCGATTAAACTGGATTTACCACCGTTTACTTTGGTCGCTGCAACCACGCGTGCAGGTTTGCTGACTTCACCACTGCGTGATCGTTTTGGGATTGTGCAACGCCTTGAGTTTTATTCGGTGGAAGATTTGACCAGTATCGTGCTTCGTTCGGCTCGTTTAATGAATTTACCAATTACTCAAGATGGTGCGCATGAAGTCGCTCGTCGCTCTCGTGGTACGCCACGTATTGCCAATCGTTTGCTACGTCGTGTGCGTGATTATGCCGAGGTGAAAGGTACTGGCGAAGTCACCCAAGAGATGGCACATAAAGCACTCGATATGCTCAATGTCGATAAAGATGGTTTGGATACTTTAGATCGTCGTTATCTATCTATGCTCTTGGAGCGTTTTGATGGTGGGCCTGCGGGTGTGGAAGCCTTAGCGGCAGCGATGGCAGAAGATAGTGGTACATTGGAAGATGTGATTGAGCCTTATCTCATTCAACAAGGCTATGTCATGCGAACAGCTCGTGGTCGTATTGCCACCAATCAAGCCTATTTGCAATTTGGCATGACACCGCCTGAACCCAAAGAAAAATAACGCAACCAACTCCTACACACCAACCTGTCTTAAAACTGCAATATTTCTGTCATATTGATGTCATCGCAGACTGTTTTCATAGTGCAAAATTAGAGGAATACTATGGAGTAGTCACATGGCTGGCTTATCAATTTGGCATGTTTTGATTTTCGCAATCGTGGTCATCTTATTATTTGGTACATCCAAACTGAAAAATATCGGCAAAGACGTTGGTGGTGCGGTCAAGGATTTTAAAAAATCAGTCCGTGACGACGACGAACAAAAACTTCTCGAGCACGAAGCGACTACACAAGAGATTCGTACTGAATCTAAAGCACAGCAAAATAGCTAAACCATTTTAGCTACTCGCTGTCGTAGCAGAATCAAGTAGAACACTCATGTTTAATTTGGGAATTTCCGAGCTTTTTTTATTTGCCGTAGTCGCACTGATCGTGCTCGGCCCTGACAAACTGCCTGAGGCTGCACGCTTTGCAGGGCGTTGGTATGGCAAGCTGAAACGCACGGTCAATAGCGTACAAAATGACATTGATCGTGAACTACGCATGTCTGAGCTCAAAGCACAAATGCAACAAGAAATGCAACGCATCAAAGACCTAGAAGCCAAGATGCAAGCACAATATGAGCAAGCTAAGCATCAGAAATTGATGCCATTTAAATCGCCTATTGTGGGTAATGGCGAACTAGTAAATGACGAGATTGTTGAGCTTAAACAAACGCTCAATACGTCAATTAGTGCCAATAAACTTGTAGATCGTTCATATCAATATTGCGCTGAATACAGCTTAAATATTCCATTTCAAACGCAGTTTCTACAGCGTGCAAAATGCACCACCTTTGAATATCGACAGGCTGTTTAGCCATACCACACCAATCATCATCAAAATATAGTATTCGATATGACACAGTCCAATGCCAACACTTCACAAATCGGTTTAGATAACACAGCAGAAGCATTAGACAGTATGCCGATCACTAAGCATCTGATGATCTTGCGTGGGCATTTGATCAAGATGGTGATTGCGATTTTGGTACTGTTTTTCGCGTTATTGCCTTTTGCCAATGATACTTATCAATTGCTATCTGAACCCTTACGTGCTCAGCTTCCTTCGACCTCATCAATGATTGCCACCGATGTCACTGCGACATTTATGGCGCCGTTTAAGCTGAATTTCTTTTTGGCATTTATGATAGCCATGCCTTATGTGTTGTATCAAATTTGGTCATTTTTTAAACCTGCACTATATCAACGAGAAAAGAAACTTGCCCTTCCCTTGTTGATTGCCAGTATCAGCTTGTTTTATATCGGCATTGCTTTTGCCTATTTTATTACTTTGCCTGCGATTTTAGGTTTTTTTATCCACGTTTCACCTGAAACTGTGGCACCGATGACTGACATCAATAGCTATCTCAGCTTTTGTTTAAAGCTATTTGTGGTGTTTGGGCTGACTTTTGAGATTCCTGTGGCAACACTGTTATTGATCATGATTGGTGTGGTGAGTACACAAGATTTGATTGAAAAGCGTCGCTTTATCATTGTCGGTTGCTTCTTTGTGGCGATGTTTGCTACGCCACCTGATGCGATTTCGATGCTGATGCTGGCGATTCCGATGTGGTTGTTATTTGAACTTGGATTGTTGTTTGGTAAGTTGATTGAAAAGCGTAAAGTTGCAGATTAATTTAACGGCATTGATGTCTGCTAGCTTTTCCAAACCCGCCTTAAATGCCCTGAAAATATATCACACATAATTTACAACAATTTGATTTTTAACATATTTACCCAAATCACATTTTATCAATTCATCACTTTGTAAAGAAAACTTCACCGCACTGACATATTCCCTGCGTAGCCTAAGCTAAAACAATTTTTACGTTAACACGCACTTGCCAGGGAATCATCATGACCGAGCTTACACCATACGTTGAAGATCAAGAGTTAGATAACAACAACTCAGATAATCCACACTTCCGAGATATTTTAGAACATCACATTTCACGTCGTAGTTTAATTAAAAAAACTGCATCAGCAACCGTTGCACTGACATTGGCTTCAAGTCTTGCAGCTTGCAGCGATGTTGATGACGATAATAATAGTAGCTCAGGCGATCCAATAGATGACCGTCCTGAAAGCTTGACTTTTAAGGCAGTTGATAAAAATCTTAATGACTGGGTGACTGTCCCAGAGGGCTATACCGCAACTGTGCTGTATGCTTTGGGCGATCCATTGAACGCAACTGAATCTGCTTGGAATGATAATGAAGTACCGAATGGCCCAAGTTTTGAGCTTCGTTCAGGTGACTGCCACGATGGTATGACTTTTTTTGGTATGGCAAATGGCAAATACGATGCCAATGTTTCTGAGCAAGGCTTATTGGTGATGAATCATGAATACATCAACCAAACATTTTTGCACGATGCAGGACCTCAAGTTGATGCCGAAGGTCGTCGCCCAGAAGATGAAGTGCTTCGTGAAATGAACTCGCACGGTGTATCTGTGATTCACCTTGAAAAAGATGAAACAACCCAATCTGTGACCATCAAGAAAGATTCTGAATTTAACCGTCGTATCACTGCATCAACGGAGATGGATATCGCAGGCCCAGTACGAAATACAGACTTAGTCCGCACTGCTTACTCATCAAATGGTACCAAGACACGTGGTACACATAACAACTGTGGTAATGGTTATACACCGTGGGGGACGTACCTCACAACTGAGGAAAACTTTATTGGCTACTTCGTTCGTAACGATGGCGATGATGCGCTACGCAGCGCCAAAGAAGTCGTTGCGCTTAATCGTTATGGCTTAAAACAAAAAGCATCTTCTCGCTATGGTTGGGAATCAGCGATTTCGAGCACCAATGAGCAAGATCTTTTCGACCGTTGGAATTCATCTGTGACTGCCGATGATGCAACTCAAGACTATCGTAATAGCGCAAATACCTTTGGTTGGATTGTTGAAATCGACCCATTCGACCGCTCAGTAAATCCTGTAAAACGTACTGCACTTGGTCGCTTTGCGCATGAAGACTGTCGTTCTAGCCGTGCCATTGAAGGGCAACCACTTGCTTTTTACATGGGCGATGACTCACGTGGCGAGTACATCTACAAGTTTGTATCTGATGCAACGTGGAGCAATAGCGACATCAATGGTGGCTATAGCGCTGGTGACAAATACATGAACAATGGCACTTTATATGTTGCCAAGTTCAATGATGACGGTACTGGTGAATGGATTGAATTGACTTACGGTCAAAATGGCTTGGACGAAAGCAACGCAGTCTACCCTTTTGGCTCGCAAGCCGAGGTGGTGACATTTGCTCGTCTTGCTGCAGATGCAGTCGGCGCAACCAAGATGGATCGTCCAGAATGGTGTGCAGTCAATCCAATGAATGGTGAAGTCTATGTGACCCTCACCAACAACTCTAACCGTGGTACAAGCTATGAAACCGATGCAGCGAATCCACGTAATTACGAAGATCCTGAAGGCGGTAAAGGCAACGTCAATGGTCACGTCATTCGTTTCCGTGAAGCAGACGATATGACCACTGCGACCTCATTTGCTTGGGATATTTATCTATTCGGTGCAGAAGCGGCAATGGATGCAAACATCAACTTGTCTGGCTTGACTAATGCAAACGACCTCTCTAGCCCAGATGGTATGTGGTTCGATACACGTGGCGTACTATGGCTTCAAACAGATGACGGTGCATATACCGACACCACTAACTGTATGATGCTAGCGGCGCTGCCGGGTGAAGTAGGTGACGGCACAACAGCAACCACTTCAAATGGTCAAACCACGATCGTTGGCGCACAAGTGACGGATGAAAATCTGCGTCGCTTCCTGACAGGTCCTAAAGAATGTGAAATCACTGGTGTGACGACTACACCTGATCACAAAGCGATCTTTATCAATGTGCAACATCCAGGTGAACGTTCAAAAAGCTATGACGCACCAACCAGCCACTGGCCTACATCTCAGACAGATCGTACGAACTCAACCGCACGTCCACGTTCAGCTACCGTGGTGATCACTCGTGATGATGGTGGCGTGATCGCAGGTTAATTCCTGATAATCGAAATCCATAAAAAAGCACGCTAAATTTAGCGTGCTTTTTAGTTAAACCCCACCCAACCTCCCCTTTTAAAGGGGGGGAGTATTTCCTATTGAAAATAAAAATCTTCTAACAAGAGGAATTCCCTCCCTTTTTAAGGGAGGGCTAGGGAGGGTTCGCACCCGCTAAATATTCGCTTTTCTATCTATTATTTGTGCTTGGATATAAGACTGCACAGCATCAAAGTTATACATAACATCTTGATTTAATAAACGAATGACCCCGATGCCCAATGCTCGCATATATTCATCCCGCACAGCGTCATATTGGATTGCATCTTGGTTAAAATGTAAATCTCCATCCAACTCAATCACCAATCTGATTTCAGGGCTATAAAAGTCAGCAATGTAGTGACCTATTCCATGTTGTCTTCTAAATTTCACACCAAGTTGTTTATTCCGAAGAACTGACCAAAGCCTTTTCTCTGGTTCAGTCATATTATTTCGAAGTTCTTGGCGACGTTGTTTATATTCAGGTCTATTAAATATTTGTTCTGTCATTATTTTCCACCATCTAAAACCCCACCCAACCTCCCCTTTGAAGGGGAGGAGTATTGCAGATTTAGAACCAAAATCCGCTAATAAGCGGAGTCCCCTCCCTTTCTAAGTGGATAAGCTGCTACAGCAACGCAAGGGAGGGTTTTATATGATTAAGAAAAATAATTAACTCAAATCAACATCCACTTTCACAACCTCACCCAACTGCTCGCCATATTGCGTTTTTTCCCACCATTGAAATTGTTTGTGATTTTTTTGCTCTTGGATGAGTAGAAAATTGGAACAACGTGTGCCGTAAACTGGACTTTGGATAAAGCTCGAAGAAAGCAATTCTTCCATTTCTAAGCTAATCCCCGTATTTGGCAATTTATCAGTATCAATTTTGCGTTGATCTTCTAACACATCCCAAGCCGCAGGTAGAGTTTGCTGTTCAATATCAAAATCATTTTTCAAATCAGGTTGTTGCAGTAGTGGCAAAAATTCTTGGGTAAAGCGTTTACGCAAGTGTGCGGTTTTGTCCCAATGCTCACTCATCAAACCATTGGACACCACATAGACGCCACGCGCTAAGACTTGTGGTGCTTCACCTCGATTACTCATATACACCGCTTGTTGTTGATCGCCAACGAGTAAGTTAAAACCCGCATAATCATTTTGGTTTTTTTCCAATTGCTGAGTAAAACGTAGTGGTGCTAAATTGGATGTTAAAAAATCACGAATTAAATCACCTCGTGAGGTAGAAAATTTTTGATCACTCTTTTCTCGAAAATTGGTTACCACCGCCCAACGACCTGATGGCGTCACGCCCATCCATGTGCCGCCCTGCACTAAATCTTGCCCTGCATAGAGCTGATCATCTTGCCAATAGTGAAGCTGTTTGGTCGGACGCTGATAAAACTCATCACGATTGGAAAGTAATAGTAACGGAAACTCGTCGATGCTCTGCCACGCCAATGCCACAATACACATAATTGATCAAACTTCTTTATTCATTCGATTAGACACATTGAATGTACAACATTTTTCATATTTTTCCTTTACAATTCCTGTCAAAATGATGATAGCAATCATTCATTTATTCATATCCACATAAAGGAATTTCTGCTAATGCTGACCTATCCAAACATTGATCCTGTTGCATTATCCTTAGGACCTGTCACAGTCCATTGGTATGGACTGATGTACCTTTTGGCATTTTTATTTGCATGGGGATTGGCAACTTATCGTGCCAAGCGACGTGAGGGTTGGAACTCGGAAATGGTGTCCGATCTGATCTTTTTCGGGGCACTCGGTGTAGTGATTGGTGGTCGTGTTGGCTACGTCTTGTTCTACGGATTTCAGCAATTTTTAGACAATCCGATTTGGCTGTTCCAAGTCTGGACGGGTGGCATGAGCTTCCACGGTGGCTTTATTGGTGTGATGTTGGCAATGATCTTTTGGTGCCGAAAATACCAAAAAGCATGGTTTGAAACTTTAGACTTCATTGCGCCATGTGTCCCGACTGGTTTGATGTTCGGACGATTAGGCAACTTCATCGGAGCTGAGCTATACGGTCGTGAAGTGACCAATCCAAACTATCCATTTGGCATGATTTTCCCAACGGATCCATCGGCTTTAGTTCGTCACCCCTCACAGATTTATCAAGCTTTATGTGAAGGCTTAATCCTATTTATCGTACTATGGTGGTTTAGTTCAAAACCTCGCCCTCGCATGGCAGTATCAGCAGTCTTCCTCATGGGTTACGGTGTTGCGCGTTTCGTTATTGAATTCTTCCGTGAGCCTGACAATGGGGTACTCTTCATTGGATGGATGAGTAAAGGACAATTCTTGAGCTTACCAATGATTTTGATTGGCATTTGGATGTATTGGTATGCCTATCAGCGTAAGATTTATGATTGGGGCATGAAGTCCTCAGTGTAAGTTTAAGAAATCTAGGGGCAACAGCCCCTGATTTTTTGCCACAAGAAAATGATTAAGCATGGATTTTTTCTAATAAAAAATATACATTTAACTTTACACAGTAAGGGAAAATTTGACCGAATGAGCGACCACATTTCAGACTACCTTCACACCCTGAATCAACGCTACCAATTGGGCAATGCCACAGAGCATACCTTCCGTGGTGATCTCGCACAGCTCATTGAAAAAATTGCCCCAAACATCACCGCCACCAATGAGCCAAAACGACAAAAATGCGGTGCGCCAGACTATATTTTGACTCACAAAAATATTCCAATCGGCTTTATCGAAGCCAAAGACATTGGCGACAAAGACCTTGATGGGCAAAAGAAAACAGGCAATAAAGAACAATTCGACCGCTACAAAGCACAGCTCAACAACATTATTTTCACCGACTATCTCGACTTTCACATTTATCAAGATGGTGTATTGATTAGCCAAGTAGCGATCGGTGAAGTGGTTGCCAATCGCATCCAACCCAAGCCTGAAAACTTTGAATCATTTGAAAATCTACTGAAAGACTTTTGTCGCTACGTTGGTCAGACCATCAAAAGCCCAAAAAAACTTGCCGAGATGATGGCAGCCAAAGCTCGACTACTGTCTGATGTGATCGAAAAATCCATTGATAATGACGAAGATCGCCTTGAGGACAGCACGCTCAAAGATCATATGGATTCATTCCAACAGATTTTGATTCATGACATCACCGCCAAAGGCTTTGCCGATATCTACGCACAGACTATTGCCTATGGGATGTTCGCCGCACGTTTGCATGATCCGACATTACCGACCTTCAGCCGTCAGGAAGCCGCCGAGCTGATCCCCAAGACCAATCCATTTTTGCGTAAGCTATTTGGTTACATCGCAGGTCCTGATATTGATGATCGTATCAAATGGATTGTCGATAGTTTGGCGGAGATTTTCCTGCATTGTAATGTCGAGCAAATCCTCAAAGACTATGGTCGTGCCACCAAGATGGAAGACCCAATCATTCATTTCTACGAAACGTTTTTGAGTGAATACGATCCAAAACTGCGTAAAGCCCGTGGCGTATGGTACACCCCTGCGCCAGTGGTCAACTTCATCGTACGTGCGGTGGATGACATTCTCAAGACCGAGTTTCAGCTACCACAAGGTTTAGCCGACACCAGCAAGACCACGATCGATATCGAAGCCAGTGGTACAGCGATCACCAAGGGTAAAGCCAAGGGCAAAAAGATCACCGAGAAAAAAGAAGTCCACAAGGTGCAAATCCTCGATCCTGCTACGGGGACTGGCACATTCCTTGCTGAAGTGGTCAAGCATATTCATCAGAAATTTGCAGGGCAACAAGGCATCTGGAGCAACTACGTCGAGTCGCATCTCTTGCCACGGCTCAATGGCTTTGAACTGCTGATGGCGAGTTATGCCATGGCGCATCTACAACTGGATTTACTACTCACCGAGACAGGCTACAAGCCAAAACAACAGCAACGACTACGGGTCTATCTGACCAACAGTTTGGAAGAAAGCCACCCTGATACAGGTACGCTATTTGCCAACTGGTTAAGTGCAGAAGCCAATGAAGCCAACCACATCAAACGAGATACGCCCGTGATGTGCGTGATCGGCAATCCGCCGTATAGCGGTGAAAGTGCCAACAAAGGTGAATGGATTATGTCGCTCATGGAGGATTATAAAAAGGAGCCTGGTGGCAAAGAAAAACTTCAAGAACGCAACCCAAAATGGATTAATGACGATTATGTAAAATTTTTGCGTTATGGACAGCACTATATTGAAAAAAATGGTAGTGGCGTACTTGCCTTTATTAATCCGCATGGTTTCTTAGATAATCCAACCTTTCGAGGCATGCGTTGGCATTTGCTCAAAACCTACGACAAGATTTATACCATTGATTTACATGGTAATAGTAAGAAAAAAGAAACCGCACCTGATGGTAGCTTAGATCAAAATGTCTTTGACATCATGCAAGGCGTATCCATCAATATCTTTGTTAAAACAGGCAAAAAGAAAAAAGATGAACTTGCTAAAGTCTTTCACCACGATCTTTATGGTCTACGTGAGGATAAATATGATTTTTTAATCAACAATAGCATTGCGAGTGTGCCATATCAGCATATTCCAAATGTTGCGCCAAACTACTTTATGGTGCAGAAAGATTTTTCACTCGAAGCCAAATATAATCAAGGCATCAAAATTAATGAGTTATTCGAATTAAATAATGTTGGTATTGTGACTTCTCGAGATAGTTTCGTTATTGATAAAGATCAAACCGTCCTTGAAAAACGCATTAAAGACTTTTTTTCATTACCTAAAGAAGAGTTACAGCGAATTTATGCCTTAAAAGAAAACAAAAGTTGGAAAATAGATCAGGTCAAAATTAAAGCTAAAGAATTTCAGCAAGAATTTGTTCAGAAAATTACTTACCGACCTTTTGACATACAATTTATTTATTACAGCAATGATATGATCGAAAGAGGTCGTAAAGATGTTATGCAACATTTTATTGATAATCAAAACTTAGGACTAGTCTTTAAATTAGGGAATGCTGAGGAAGAATCTGTTTCGGCAATTGTATCTCAAAATATTATTGATTTTAGAAGTTGGTCAAGACCCGGAATGCAAGGAGGTGATTATATTTCTCCTCTATACATCTACCCCGACACCACCCAAAATACTTTAGACAAGCAAGCAATCCGCACGCCTAATTTAAACCAAGAGATTGTCGAACAGATCGCATCCAAGATCGGCTTAAGCTTTACCGATGAAAAAGAGGACATCCAAGGCACATTCGCACCGATCGATATTCTCGACTACATCTACGCCGTACTGCATTCACCCAACTACCGAGAAACCTATAAAGAATTTCTCAAAATCGACTTCCCACGTGTACCGTATCCAACCGATACCAAAAGCTTTATCGAACTCGCCAAACTCGGCGCACAACTGCGCCAAATTCATTTACTGGAAAGCCCAAGCGTCGAACAATACATCACCGAATATCCCGAAGACGGTGACAATATCGTAGAAAAACCCATCTACAAAGACGGCAATGTATACATCAACGACAGCCAATACTTCGCCAATGTGCCTGACATTGCGTGGAACTTCTACATCGGTGGCTACCAACCTGCACAAAAATGGCTAAAAGACCGCAAAAATCGAGCATTAAACTTTGAAGATATCCTGCATTATCAAAAAATCATTAAAGCTTTAAGCGAAACTCACCGCCTGATGCAAAGCGTCGATGACATCTTGATCATCGAATCGAGTTAAAAAAACGAGTGCATCAATTGACTACTTTTTATATCGACTTTTTTTGCTAATATAACGCAAGAACATATGTAATATTCGCTCATCACAGCACCGGAAATCATCATGCGCCAATACCTCAACCTTCTTGACCATATTCTGCAAACAGGCGGAGATAAAGGCGACCGTACAGGCACAGGAACTCGCTCGGTGTTTGGTCATCAGATGCGTTTTGATTTGTCCGAAGGTTTTCCTTTATTAACGACTAAAAAAGTACATTTTCGCTCGATCGTCATCGAACTGCTGTGGTTCTTAAAAGGTGATACCCATGTGCAATATCTGCAAGATAATAAAGTGTCGATTTGGGATGAATGGTCAACCGCAGAACAGACTGCTCGATTTGGGCGACCTGAGGGTGAATTAGGGCCTGTCTACGGTCATCAATGGCGTAATTTTGGCGCAACGAAAAAGGCAGATGGCTCATACAATTCTGACGGTTTTGACCAAATCTCTTGGCTGGTGAATGAGATCAAAACCAATCCAAACTCTCGCCGTCTGATCGTGTCAGGTTGGAATCCAAACGAAGCAAGTCAAGTAGCACTGCCACCATGCCATACGCTGTTTCAATTCTTCGTTCAAGATGGAAAATTGTCTTGTCAGCTCTATCAGCGTAGTGCCGATGTGTTCTTAGGCGTACCGTTTAATATCGCAAGTTATGCCCTACTTACCCATATGATTGCGCAAGTCTGTGGGCTCGGTGTCGGTGATTTTGTTTGGACAGGTGGCGATACGCATCTCTACAGCAACCATTTTGAACAAGCAAAATTACAATTAACCCGTGAACCGCTGCCGCTTTGCCAGTTAAAATTAAATCCTGAAATTGATGATATTTTTAATTTTAAATTTGAAGATATTGAGATTGTAGACTATCAGTCACACCCTGCGATCAAGGCAGCGGTGGCAGTATAAAATTTCTACCTCATTTGCTGAAGGTTAAAATGAAATAAAAATTAGGGAAGATGAGATAAAATCTATGGCATATCAAAATATCGAAGTCGTCCATGTCGTTGCTTGTGATGAAAAGCAATGTATCGGTAAAGAAAACCAATTGCCGTGGCATATTTCTGAAGATTTGCAACATTTTAAACACGTGACGCAAGGCGGTATCGTGATCATGGGACGCAAAACTTTTGAGTCGATGGGTCGTCCTTTGCCAAATCGTATTAACTGGGTGATTACTCGTGATTCGAATTGGTCGCACGATGGTGTACGTATTGCGAATTCGATTGATAGCGCACTGGAACAAGCCAGTTTTGATCTTGCCCAAGTGGAAAAGAAATCGTTATTTATCATCGGTGGTGGTGAGATTTTCACTCAGACTTTGGATATTGCCGACCGTTTGGAGATCACCCATGTTGCGCTTGATGTACAAGGTGATGCCTTCTACCCTGCGATTCCTGAACAGTTTGTGTTAAGCCATTCCACTGATCATCGCAGTGCAAAACACAATATTGCCTTTCAGTTTGCACAGTGGATTCATCAGCCATTTGGGCGTTTAGCGACTTATTTTATTATCGGTTTTTGGTTGTTGCTCTCAGGCAGTATCGCAGGGATTTATTTTAGCCAAGCTGTATTCCAACGTCGCACCGACATTCTAATTTATTTGGTGTGCTTTTCGATAGCATTGGCGTGGTACTTCGGCATGCAACCACGCAATGATCGGGTTTGGAATCCTGAAGTGGCAAAGATTTTGGACTATCAACGTGATGGCGATCAGATCACTATTCACAATGTCCGTGATTTTGTTTGGCGTGGTGAAGAGGATTACGATGTGCGTTGGCAAACTCGTCAGTACGACCTTTCACAACTCAAAAGTGCCAATCTGATTTTGTCCTACTGGGCAGGCAATGATATTGCACATACTTTGATGAGTTTTGATTTTGAAGATGATACAGGCAATCCAAAGCATCTGACTTTTTCCATTGAAATTCGCAAAGAGCAACATGAAAGCTTTTCCAGTATTGGTGGATTTTTTCGTAAATATGAACTCGCCATTGTCCCTGCGGATGAAAAAGACATTATCTATACCCGCAGTAATATCCGCCATGAACGAGTCTATATTTATCCGCTAAACAACCTACCCAAAGCCGATTTACAACAACTGTTCCTGTCTTATCTTGAGCAAGGTAAATCCCTCGCCACTGAGCCACGTTGGTACAATACCTTGTTTAGTAATTGCACCACCATCATCTTTGATATGGTCAATCACATCGACCCTGTGCCAGTGGATTACAGAGTGATTTTATCAGGGCGATTGCCGTCATATCTCTACGATCAGAATGCACTTGATCATCGTTACAGCCTTGTAGAATGGATGAACATGGCGCATATTAATCCCAAAGTGGAAAATTTTGAGACAGGTAAAGATCAATCTAGCGCAAATTTTTCCCGCATGATTCGTTCAGGTTTGCCGAAAGGCGATTAAAGTCTGTTGCAACTTTTCTGCAAGTACTTACAAAATCACTTTGAACTCTCTCCCTAGATCATTTACAACTAAAACAAATAAACAATTGGGAATATTCACATGCAACAAGCAATCTTTGGTGGTGGCTGCTTTTGGTGTACAGAGTCGGTCTTTTTACATGTCAAAGGCGTGCAAAAAGTCGAAAGTGGCTATGCTGGCGGACAACGTGCCAATCCAAGCTATGAGCAAATCTGTACAGGTGCTACAGGTCATGCCGAAGTGATTCGTATCGACTTTGACGAATCCGAATTAAGTTTTGATCTGCTATTGGATGTGTTTTTTGCAACGCACGATCCAACCACATTGAATCGTCAAGGCAATGATGTTGGCACACAATATCGCTCGGTGATTTTTTATTTAGATGAAAAACAAAAAGAAATCTCCGCACAGAAAATTGCCGATTTGCGAGCTGAAGGATTAAATATCGTGACTGAGCTAAGCCCTGCACCAACTTTCTATACTGCTGAGGAATATCATCAAAATTTCTACGCACGCAATCCAACGCAAGGTTATTGCAACTTTACGATTCCACCGAAACTTTCTAAATTGCAGGCGAAGTATCCTAACTTATTTAAAAACTGATTCGATTTAAGATTGTTTTATCGTTGCTTATTCATCACTCGACCCAATAACCAAATATATTCATCACATACATTCAGGAAAATCATATCTCATGCCTAAACAATCGACACAAGACCCATTGTCTAACCACCCAGAAAGCAATGAGAAGAAGCGGTACTTCGAGCCAGCACCTCAAGACATTGATGTGGACAACTTTCGTAAAGTGGTCGAAAGCCGTCGTTCTGTGCGTAAGTTCACTGACAAAGCCATTCCTGCTGAAGTACTCGACGATTGTTTAGATTTGGCTTTACTTGCACCAAACTCATCGAATTTACAGCCGTGGACATTCTATGTCGTGCAAAATCCTTCAAAGAAAAAAGCCTTAGTCAATATAAGACAGGCTATTTCAATGCCTTAGGCAACTTTAAGCGTGTTGCATTTACTGCTGCACGAGCTCTAGATAAGCAATTGCCTGTCTCTGCTTTTAACGCTGCCGATGCAAAACTTTGGGCGAGTAAAACCACTGCGCTTGCTTGTGAAAACCTTGTACTTGCTCTACGTGCGTATGGTTTTGACAGTTGTATGATGGAAGGGTTTGATGAACCGCTGGTACGTAAAACTTTAGGATTGAACAACCAACAACATCCTATCATGGTGATTGGTGCGGGTGAGCGCACCAAAGATGGCGTATTCTTCCCACAATATCGTTTTGATCGTAATCTATTTATTCAAAAAGTTTAGAAACTTGATAAAAAAACAGGACGCATTTAGCGTCCTGTTTTTTATGATTTTACTCTAATTTTTACTAACAAAAGATATGTCCGCAAGACCTGCTTCACTCGCATAAGACATGACTTGTGCAACAGAATCATATTTGGCTTCTTTATCAGCCTCTAACATAATTGCAGGCTTTTGAGTTGCTTGACCTTCTGCTTTTAAACGCTGAGCTAATTGATCCAATGTAAGCACTTGTTTATCAATTAAAATTTCATTATTCGCAGTAATCTGAACGCTAACATCTTTTGGTGGTGGCTCTTGGATCTCTGCTGTGGTTTTAGGCAAGGTCAATGGAATCGATGGATTCGCAACCGTTGCTGTCACCAAGAAAATGATCATCAACACTAGCATGATGTCGATCAACGGGATAAGGTTCATCTCCGTCATGCCTTGATCATTTTCTTCTCCTAAAGAAAATGCCATTATGCTTGACCTCCAGCAAATTGCGTATTGGTCGAATCTGCTTGCGAAGTTTGTGTTACTTTCTTATCTTGCAAGATCGTATCAATCAACAAACCAAGTGCATGGTCATGTAAATCATGTGCCAAAGCACGGTTTTGACGAACACAGATGTTGTACGCCAACACCGCAGGGATCGCAACAGCCAAACCTAGACCCGTCATGATCAAGGCTTCACCCACAGGTGTAGCTACTTGCGCAAGACCTGCTTGACCTGAGCTCCCTACTGCGACCAGCGCATGGAAAATACCCCACACGGTACCGAATAAACCAACAAATGGCGCAATCGATGCAATCGTACCCAGTACAGATACACCTTTATCCGCATCGGTTTTTTCACGTGACATCTGTTGCAAGATGGCTTGCTCTGCCGCTGCTTTACGTTGCTCAAATGGAATACCAGTCAAGCGTGCTTGTAGATTATCCAAAACTGTTTGCATACGTTGTTTGGCATTTTGCTTGAGCTGACGAGTACCCAAAACACGGATAATAAATAATGTCCAGGTGATGATCGACATCGCAAGCAAGATAAAATATAGAGTCTTACTTACCACATCTGCATGTTGCCAATACACTGAAAAGTTCATGACAGAACTCCTTAAATTCAAATATGTTGTCTAAGCCCTGCGGCTGATTACTGTAGTTGGAATGGTTGCTCTGCATAAAAAGGCATTGCGACACCATTTTCGGTATATGGATGAAAGCGAGCAGCTTGTACAGCACGAATCACTTCTTTATCTACTTTTGGACTACCACTTGATTGCTTGATCCGCGCCTTGATTCGACCTGTTTCATCGACATCAATACGAACAACTACCATCGGATTAGTCACATCTTCCAAATCTTTTGCTTTAAGTCGGGGTTTAGGCTTACTTTTCCACGCCACACTCGCTGCATCGCCTAAATTTCGTGGTGATGTATCGACCTCTTTAGGTTGCTCTTGCACAACTTCTTTCGGCTTTTCTTGCACAGTCTGTTTAACCGAAGTAGACGTCGTGACTTTCGACTCTACAAAAGGCATTTCAACCTTTTTCTCAGGTGCTTTTTCTTTCACCTGTTGTACTTTCTCTTTCTTCTTCGGCGGTTCTTTCGGCTTTTCCGCAATCTGAACTTTCTTCGGCTTTGGTTTTTCCTTTGGTGGTTCAGGTTTCGGCTTTGGTGGTTCTGGCTTCGGTGGCTCTGGTAGTGGTTTCTCGACAATCTTCACAAACTTAACCTTCACAGGCGGTGTCGGTTCGATTGGACGCAACTGCATCGGTGGCATATTCGCTAATGCCCACAACGCACCGACGTGTGCAACCAGTACCGTTACCACAGCAATGATGACTTTTTGCTTGTGCTTTGGTTGCTTCGGCTGTGTCTGATTTGGATTGGGAGAAGATCCGACAGATGATTGACCCATCTACGATGTCCTAATATATTTCACAAAAAATTCAACCGATGTAAGATGGCGATCCTCAGCATCGGTTGCTTCAATAAAAGTTGCTTAATGATAAATGAGAAGTGTTTTCATTTTCAACCTTTTTATTGTATTTTCTCTTTTTACAAGCATAAAAAAGCACAACCTCGGCTGTGCTTTTTCTACATATATCTAAGAACCGTGATGATAAAAGTGTAAAAATTTAATCAAAAACTATGGTTTTATTACCATCGACGATCACACGATCTTCCAAGTGCCAACGCACCGCTCTCGCCAATACATTACGCTCTACATCTTCACCGAGCTCACGCAACTGCTCGATACTGTAGTCGTGGCTCACACGCTCCACATCTTGTTCAATGATTGGCCCTTGATCAAGATCAGCTGTGACATAGTGCGCCGTTGCACCGATCAATTTCACACCTTTTTCATAGGCTTGTTTGTAAGGATTTGCACCGACAAAGGCAGGCAAGAATGAATGGTGAATATTAATAATTTTTTGTGGCCATTTTTCCACGAAATCTTCGCTGAGAATCTGCATATACCGTGCAAGTACCAATAGATCATTGCCTTGCATCATCTCGTCAATCTTGGCATAGGCTTCAACTTTATTATCTTTATCAACTGGAACGACATGGAATGGGATACCAAAGCGCTCAACTTTATCTCGTAGTGTTTCATGGTTCGAAATGACTTGGGTAATTTCACAAGGCATTGAGCCACGAGAATGACGCCACAACAGCTCAAGCAAAGCATGATCAACTTTAGACACCAAGATACCGACTTTTTTCACGTCGCTGACGCTATTAAGCTTCCAATCCATTGCATATTTTTCTGCAACGTTTTTGGCAAAAGTTGAGGTCAACGTTTCAAGTCGAGTTGCTAAATGCTCTAGCTCAAACTCAACGCGCATGAAATATTGTCCGCCTTGCGCTTCGGTCGCGTATTGGTCAAGCGCAGTAATATTAGCGCCTTGATGATATAGAAAGCTCGAAACCGCCTGTACGATACCAGGTCGATCTTCACAAGTAATCAAAAGACGTGCTGTATTTTCAGTAAACATATTCATGGTTTAGTTAGATCACAACATGCTAAAAATGGCGCTAGTGTACCGCTTTTTTTCATGCAAATCCGCAATTGATGCGTGTTTTAGTCAGAATCCGCAATTTTTGTAGGTGAATTAGACAATACCGCAAATAAATTCGACCCGCCCATATTGCCCAGTAACTGTTCATAAGTTTCACGACTTTCACCGCGCAAGTACGGCCCTTCTAAAAACACCATCTGACGCAAGGCTTGCCATACCAAGTGTTCAGAATCTTTATCATCTTTTAGATGCCCTGACATATACAAGAAATTTGACCAATTGGTTAGGACGATCCACAAATTGATAATCAGCGCCTCAATCTCAGGCGGTGTCATTTCCATCAAGCCAACATCGACAAAACCCTGATAAATTTTCTGCCCTTGCTTCATCACTTGACTGGCAAAGATCGGATAAAGCTTTTGAAATTCGGGATTGGCCTCAATGAGATGATGAATATCACGGTGTAAAAAGCGATACGACCACAGTTGCTTGCTTAACGACTGAAAGTATTGAATTTTATCACTACTCGTCAAATCTCGCCCTTCAGGCATATTCAACACATCAACGGTTTCTTGACGATATTGATCGAACAAAGCCCGAATGACTTCTTGCTTATTGCGATAATGATAGTACAAATTACCAGGACTGATGCCGAGCTCAGAGGCGATATGATTGGTCGTGACCGCTCGCTCTCCTTTTTCATTAAAAAGAGCCAAACTAGTCTGTAAAATTCTTTCCTTGGTTTTAGACGCTTTCAACCGCTTATCCTTAATCTTTCAACATCATCTATTTTGACAATTTATTTCATAAAAACTCGTTTGATGATCACTTGAGATAACTGGTTATTACTTTTTATTACTGTTTTCATCAGCCCTGATAAAAAATTTTCAGGTTAAAAGCTCTGACGAAATCCACTTAATCTAGAAACACCAGTTATCGTCCAGCAATATAGCACAATCCTTGTAGATGCCTTATTACAGCCATTCAAATGCTCAAGTTTTAAATCATCAAATCAACTCATCACACAATTAATCTATCATAGCTTATCGGATATTGCTTGACTATTTAGAGCTTTTACTCTAAAAATAGCGCAACGAATAGTCAATATGGCCACAAAGATATGAACAGCCTCAACAAAAGCCTCAGCAATACTGGATCAGACAAGATCCAAGAAATGCACGACATCCTTGCAGAGCAAAAGCGTGCTTATCGCCGTCACCAATTGCCAACTGCTGCTGAGCGTATTGATCGTTTGACCAATCTACGTGAAGTCTTACTGAAATATCAAGACGACATTGCCGAAGCGATCTCACAAGATTATGGCAATCGTGCTGTAGCAGAAACCAAGATCGGTGAAGTACTGACCTGTGTTGAGCAAACTCATTATTATTCAAAAAATTTAGAAAAATGGATGAAACCATCGAAACGCCAAGTTGGACACATTCACCACCCAGCCAAAGCATGGGTGGAATATCAACCACTTGGTGTGATCGGGATCATTGCACCGTGGAATTATCCGTTGTTACTTTCTGTTGGCCCTTTGATCTGCGCACTCGCTGCAGGCAACCACGCCATGATCAAAATCTCAAGCGCTTCGCCAAAGTTTGGTGCACTATTACAAAAAGCACTCGCAGAAGTCTTCCCAAGTGATTTGGTTTCTGTGGTGAATGGCGGTGGTGCGATTTCTGACGCATTCAGCCATTTAGCTTTTGATAAAATGATTTTTACAGGTTCAACTGAGGTCGGCAAAACCGTAATGCGTGCCGCCTCTGAGAATCTTGTTCCAGTGATTTTGGAGCTCGGTGGCAAATCCCCTGCGATCGTCCATCCTGAAATGTCGATCAAAGATGCGGCGCAACGCCTCGTTGCAGGAAAGTTATGGAATGCAGGCCAGACATGTGTTGCACCAGATTATCTATTCTTGCCACGTGGTAAAACTGCTGAGTTTGTTCAAAGCTTCCGTAGATTTGTCACACATATGTACCCAACGATTCGTGACAATAAAGACTACACCTCGATCATCAATGATAAGCAATATCGTCGCCTACAAGGCTACTTAGAAGATGCCACCGCGCATGGCGCACAAGTCATTGAGATCAACCCAAAACACGAAACTCTGCATGATGTACGC
>LUOR01000017.1 GCA_001626925.1 Moraxellaceae bacterium REDSEA-S32_B1 | reverse complement strand
CGGCACACCACCAATATTGGCAATGGTCAGTCCCATAAACATCATGGCGACCGCACTGGCTTGTTTTTCTTTCGGTACAAGGCTGGCTGCTACCACCGAACCTATGCCAAAGAATGCACCATGATTCAAACTGGTAATGATTCGTGCGCCCATCAGACTGGCATAGTTTGGTGCGAATGCTGCCAAGATATTGCCAATGGTGAAAATCGCCATCAGCAAGATCAAAGCCTTGCGTCGTGGTGCAGATGACAATAGTAGCGTCATAAATGGCGCACCAATCATCACACCCACAGCATAAGCGGTGATCAGCATTCCCGCTTGTGGAATAGAAATATCCAAACCTGCGGCAATCTCAGGTAAGAAACCCATCGGTGAAAATTCAGTAGTCCCAATGGCAAATGCACCGACCGCAAGTGCCAACAGGGGAAGATACGATTTCATTCGCTATACTCAAAAAATTGAACAAAACCCAAGGGTTTTAAGATGTTGCTATTCTCTATAAAAAGAGCTTGTTGAAAAATTGGACTTTAGGCAAAATATTGTTGACTAAAAATCAATAATAGTTGTGATCAATACAGATGAAATCCTCGATTGAAGAACTGATTGCCTTTGTCACCATTATCGATAGTGGCGCTATTGTGGCTGCGGCAGCGCAGCTTGATCAGACCACTTCAGGTATTAGTCGAGCCTTACAACGCCTTGAGTCCAAGCTCGGTGTAACTCTACTCGAACGCACCACACGCAAGATTAGCTTGACGCAAGAAGGGCAAATCTTTTTGGAAAAAGCACGACAAATACTGCTTGATTTGGAGGCTGCCGAAGATGCTCTACAGACTTTTGATCAAGAAATTTCAGGGCTTATTCGAATCGACTCGGCGACTCCATTCATTTTGCATGTAGTGGCGCCGTTGATTCAGGAATTTATGCAACTGTATCCAGCGATTGAAATCGAGATGAATACTAGCGATCAAATGATTGATTTATTAGAACAACGAACGGATGTGGCAATTCGAATTGGCGAACTTCAAGATTCTAGTTTACATGCCAAATTGTTATGTCGTAGTCGTTTGTACATCGTTGCCAGCCCTGAATATTTGGCGACCCGTGGATATCCAAAGCGACCTGAAGAATTGCATCAACATGATTTGATTGGGTTTAGTAAAATACCATCGCTCAATACATGGCCACTGAAATCACATGATGGATGGTTGACGGTGAATCCAAAATTAAAACTGTCAAATGGTGAAGCGATTAGGCAACTTGCATTGCTTGGTAATGGAATAACCTGTTTATCAGAATTTGTGGTTTCAAAAGACTTGAAAAATGGGCGATTGGTCGCTTTATTTGAGGATGAAAATATCATCACTTACCAAACCATCCATGCGGTGTACTATCAGCAAGATCATTTGCCGAAACGGGTACGGATTTTTATCAAGTTTTTGGCAGAGAAATTAAAAGCCTATTTATGATAATAGGCTGAATTGGTATACATGATGCGCAAAGATTTATTGTCTTTGCGCTGAAATGATTTCTTCTGCAACTCGAATCCCCGATTGTAATGCACCATCGAGATAGCCCATCCACTCGGTTGCAGTTTCTGTACCTGCCCAATGAATACGTCCCACAGGTTGACGAATGTCTTCCCCGAATGATGACAAGAGCTGTGGTGGCATATATGCCAAATAACCACCTTGAGACCATGGCTCTTTGATCCAGTCTTGCTCGACATATTCAATCGGCTGTAACGCATCATCGCCAAAATAATAGACCAAATCCGCGATAAGTAATTCTCGACGAGCAGTTTCATCCATTTTGCTCAACGCTTTGGCGTGATCTGCCTCAATTAGACCGACCAAAATGCCACAGCTTTCATCTTCAGGGGATTGATCAAACACAACACTCAATGCTCGGTCTGCACTGGCGACTGCACCACTCAAACCTTTCTTCCGCCAAAATGGTGTTGTATAGGCGACATGGATTTTAATCACTGCGCCCATTTTCATCTGTTGTATCAGTTCCATTCGTGCTGACGGTAATTCAGGAGAAAATTCAATCTTGCTGATGACAGGAGGTGGCACGGTGATCACCACATGTTTAGCAATATATATTTGATTGTCTGTATGCACGTTGACCTGTTGTTGATCGTATTCGATACGTGTTACAGGGCTATTCAGCTGAATATTTTCACTGATTTGATCTGCTAGTTTTTTGGCAATTTGCCATGCACCACCACGAAATTTATCTTGTTGTGCACCCCCTTTAACCCCAAGTAGCGTGCTTAAACCGTGATTTTTACTTAAACAATCTAGAAAAAATAAATAGGAAACTTCTGAAGCTTTGCAACACAACACTGCACTGATTGCAGTCTGAATAAACAGATTTGCCTCACGCCTACGCACATTACGGTTTATCCAATCTGCAACAGTTAAGTTGTCCCATGATTTACGTTTTGCCAAGGCATTTTGAGTATTTTTATGAAGCACTTTGATATCTTTGTTAAAACGTCGTTCAATGAAATACATTTCGATGAGTGCAAGCCAAGATAGCTGAGGAATATCTCCAGTGTATGTGCTGAGGTTCTGGTCAAGACTGAGAATGCTTTTTCCTTGAATATATTGTGGATAGGTTTCTATACCGAGTGCAATGGCTTGTTGCAAGAGTAACTTTTGCTGAGGGCCTACCCATTGCCCGCCATGATCAATAGTATGTCCATTGATTTGTCCTGTCATCGAGCGACCGCCGACACGATCACGAGCTTCCAAAATCAAGACACTTTTACCTGCATGGATGAGTTCATGCGCTGCTTTTAAACCGGAAAAGCCTGCGCCGACAACGATGACATCCCAAACTTGCTTAGATTCTTGTATTGGCTGTTGCATTGACTCTTGCATTAGATCGTCCTCAATCTGCGTTCAACAGAAAATAATATGAACGCGTTCATTTAAATATTAAATTGATTTTATAGAACGCGTTTATTAAAATCAAGTACTATGAATGAACATGAAAAAAAACAACCACGTCGTGGTCGCCCAACACGTAGCACAGCACAGATCGAAGCCAGTCGAGATAAGATCATTCAGGCGGCGAGAGATTTGTTTGCTGTAGAAGGCTATGCTGGCGTGTCGATGCGCAAGATCGCTGCAAAGGCAGATTGTACGCCGTCGATGCTGTACACCTTATTTCCCAATAAAAAGCAACTTTTACATTTTATTTGGGAGTCGATTTTTACAGATTTGTTGGCGGAGCTTGAAGCATGTGATGTGCAAATTGAATCTTCAAAAAAATTGCAAGCATTGTGCTTATGTTGGATTGATTTTTGGTTAGCCCGTCCGAGTGACTATCGAGCAATATTTTTGATTGAAGACACGCCACAGTCTGTGGATGAGCATTATTTTGTAGATAGCTCGCTGGTCTTACCCAAGCTTGATATTTTTACCCGAGTGATTAGCGATGCACAGCAACGAGGTGAGTTGATAGCCTGCGATCCAAAAGACATTCAAAATGTTTTGTTTTGCACTATTCAGGGGTATTTAATCAATGTGATCAGTATTCCTGAATATGATTGGGGGGATGTAGAGCGACTGAAACAACTCACGATTCAAACTGTGATCAGAGGGTTTCAACCAGTGAAATAATCGCTGGATGTTAAAAGCTTAAATCCATTTCTTCCAACGGAAATACAGAATCGGTCCAATAAAAAACATCACGATCAACAATGCCACAATAATAAAGCTGGTTGTGCCGTGCGCAAAAGGTAAGACATCGGTATTCATGCCGTAAATACTAGCAATCAACATCGGTGGTGCAAGCATACTTGGCAAAATCGAAAATCGTTTGATGGTGTCGCTTTGTTCAGTATTAATGAATCCCGAAGTAGTATCCATTAGGAAGCGCACTTTTTGGAATAAGAATGCATTGTGTTCTACGAGTGAGCGGACATCTTCGTTGAGCTCTCGAATATCCGCATCATAGATATGACTGCCGAGCGCACGAGGACGTGATAAGAATGTCAAAACACGACGTAAATCAATCAAACACAGTTGCGCTTTTCCGAGCATATCCTCTTGGTGCGCAAGGCGTGTAATCATGTCGTCAAGGTCTAGAATTTGTTCACGATGATGATTATTCAGCACTTCAGTGGCATATTTTTCCAAGTCCTTGTGGATATCTTCCAAAATATCCGCAAGCTCATCCAGTTTGGCTTCAAGTAGCCCCAAAAGTATCCACACAGGATCTTTAAAATCCATATCGTAATCGTTACGACGCGCACGGGCACGAAAAGCACGAAACGCAACCAGCTTCTCACCACGTAGCGTAATTAAACGATCTTTATCTAGAATAAATGCAACGGTCTGAATGGTCGCTGCCAACATATTTTCAAATTCTTCACTTTCACCATCGGCTTGGAAGTTCTTGTTTTTCGTGAGAAAATAGGTGCTAATGTGCAAGATGCCTTCATCATCACGATAAAAACGTGCTGATGAGGAAATGTCTTCTAATGATTTGAGTGTCGGTAGATTTTGCTTATATGCCTCGTGTACCCAATCTTGCTCATCGTGCGTTGGGGCAATCAAGTCAATCCAGACCAACTCTGGATGCAAATCGAAACCACCGTTAATGGTTTCATCTTCCAAACTTCCGCGATCGGTGGCGTAGAACGCTTCAAGCATATTCATCCTCCTGTCGCAAGTTTGTGAAAGTAAAGTAATCTATAAAAATGATAAACCGTTTCAGTTTGCCTATTGTAGTCAAGCTATTGCAAAAATTGCACTATAAAATATCACTTTTTGCAAAAATGCGAGTATGGTTATACTAATCGCTTGTGAACAATTAATGAATATTTGAGTACCTGCTATGCAATCCATCGCTATTTTTTGTGGTTCTTCTTCTGGTAATGATACGCATTATATCGAGTCGGCGCAGTTGGTCGGTGAATATTTGGCACAACATGACATCACACTGGTCTATGGTGGTGGTAAAGTTGGGCTGATGGGTGCTGTAGCAGACAGTGCGCTTGCTCATGGTGGTAAGGTGATTGGGGTCATTCCGCAAGATTTGGTCGATCGAGAAATTGCCCATGAAGGCTTAACTGAACTGCATGTCGTGGCAAATATGCATGAACGCAAATTCAAAATGGCAGAGCTTGCTGATGGCTTCATCGCTTTGGCGGGTGGTGCTGGGACATTGGAAGAAATCTCCGAGCAATGGACGTGGGCCCAGCTTGGGATCCATCAAAAGCCGTGTGCTTTTCTAAATACACTTGGCTATTATGATCCGTTGATTGAAATGATTCATCAAATGGCTGAAAAGCAATTTACCAAACAAATCTATGCTGAGATGTTGATCAATAGTGATTCGATCGAAAGCATTATTGAGGCATTTCGAAACTATCAAGCACCGCATGCGAAATGGACAAAAGGGACTGTAGAGCCGTGATGAAAAGTATGATTATATTGATTAGTAATCAATGCCTCGCATCACACAAACATGCCACCTGCACATTGCTACAGCCAAGCTCGGTCAGTAGATTTTTCACCGCAAGCACACTTGCGCCAGTGGTGATCACATCATCCAAGATCAGTACCGAGTTATAGCGTTTTTCCGTGGTATTCAGCATCATCTGCGCTTCGGCATGGATTAGTCGCTCACTGCGATCTGCGCCACGTTGGCTGATGCCAGACTCACGAGAGATCGGTCGCCAAATCGGCAGTTGCCATGCTTTGCTTAGCGCCTGTGCTAACAGCTCAGATTGATTAAAACCTCGAAAGATCAGCTTTTCGGTAGAGATAGGCATTGGTACGATGGCTTGCACACGCGGTTTCGGCATAGTGAGTAAACATGCAATCAGTAGATCGACATAGTGCAATTGCGCTTGATCCTTGTACGCATGCAAGATGCGATTCATCGGGAAGCGATATTCACAAGCCACCCAACAAGTCACCTCATGACGCTCTATTTCTTGTTGTTTCCACGGTAAGGTCTGCCAGCATTGATGACAGACACCATGTTGCTTGGTACGTGAAGTCTGACACAGCAAACACGGTTGCAAGCCAAAAGTCGGAAGCCGAAACGTCGCATTGGAAAAAGTCCGTTGTAGCTTTTCAAACCAAGACAGATTAAATGAAGGCATAGCGTGGTGCCTCGGGAAGCCAGCGTTGCATCAGCGCATCGGCATGCTGTGGATGGGTCTGTAAAATCTGTTCGGCAACTTGATGGGCACGTGCCAGTAAATAATCATCCCGTTGCAGATCAGCCACTCGAAAGCTCAAGTTACCTGTTTGCTTTGTGCCCAGCACATCACCCGGACCACGCAGTTCTAAATCACGCTCGGCGATTTCAAAACCATCATTGGTTTGGCGTAGAATGTCTAAGCGAGCTTGACCATTTTGCGACAGTGGCGATTTATACAGCAATACACAGAAACTCTGCTGAGAGCCTCGTCCAACCCGCCCACGGAGCTGATGTAGTTGTGAGAGTCCGAGCCGTTCTGCATTTTCAATGACCATGATGGACGAGTTTGGCACATCAACACCGACTTCGATCACGGTGGTGGCGATCAAGAGCTGTAGATCATGTTTTTTGAATTGTTGCATGACCAGTTGTTTTTGTTCAGGCTTGAGTTTGCCATGTGCTAGTCCGATTTTTAAATCAGGAAATTTCTCGGACAGTTCTTGAAAAATCGCTTCAGCAGCCTGCGCATCTAAAGTTTCTGATTGCTCAACAAGGGTGCAGACCCAGTAGGCTTGCTTGCCCTCCATGCAGTTTTTATAAATGCGTTGCAGTACTTCTTCGCGGCGCTCAATCGGCATCGCAACGGTCTGAATCGGCGTACGTCCAGGAGGCAGTTCATCAATGATCGAGGTGTCCAAATCACCATAAGCACTCATTGCCAAAGTACGAGGAATCGGCGTGGCGGTCATCACCATCTGATGTGGTGTCATGCCATCTGCACCTTTGTCACGTAAAGCAAGGCGTTGATCCACACCAAAACGATGTTGCTCATCAATGATGACTAAGCCCAAACGCTTAAACTCCACTTGCTCTTGAAACAGCGCATGCGTACCAATCACAATCTGCGCTTGTCCTTGCTTTATTTGTTCAAGAACCATATTTCTCTGTTTAGTGCGCAGTTTTGAAGCCAAAAAAACAACCTCTAAGCCACCTTTTTCAGCATCGAGTTCTCCAAACCAGCGATCAAAATTCAGGTAATGCTGTTCCGCTAAAATTTCCGTCGGTGCCATGATCGCCACTTGCCAACCCGACTCTAAGACATGACAGCTCGCCATCGCTGCGACTAAGGTTTTTCCTGCACCAACATCACCTTGTACAAGGCGGAGCATCGGTTTATTGGTTTGTAAATCATCGAGAATTTCTTGACTAACTCGTTGCTGTGCATTGGTGGGTGTAAATGGAAGTTGCGCTAAAAGTCCTTTGAGGAGGTTTTTACTCTGCGACATTTTTGGCGCTTGGATTTGCTGAATATAATGTCGGCGTTGTAACAGACTAATTTGATGGGTGACCAATTCTTCAAAAATCAAGCGTTGCTGTGCAGGGTGGCGTGCTTCACGAAGCTGAGCCACGTTCGAACCCAAAGGCGGATGATGGATAAAGTTTAAGGCTTGGATCAAGTCAAACTTCTTGACAATGCCTTCAGGCATCAGCTCTTGCAGATCATGCGCATACTGCTTTAAACATTGGTCAATGATCTGACGGAGCTTAGCTTGTTTAAGTCCATCTGTACTCGGATAGATCGGTGTAAGCTGTGAATTTGCCTGTAATTGTGCAGATTTAGAAATGATCTCGGGGTGATACATTTCCAAGCCACGAGCGCCAAGTCGTACCTCACCAAAGACACGAACGTACTCGCCGACCGCCAATTGTTCGGTCAATGCTTTATAAAAATGATAAAAGCGTAAAGTGACTTTGCCTACACCATCAGATAAAAGTACTGCCATGGATCTTTTTTTGCCTGCAGGAAAATCGACTGATTTGACCTCGCCTTCGATCAGTACCGTGCGACCAACCTGTAAAGATTGCATATCGAGCAAAGTGCTACGGTCTTCATAATCACGTGGCAGATGAAACAAGGCATCGTGTGTGGTGAATAGGTTAAGCTTTTCCAGTTGCGCAAGGTTGGCATCGGTGATTTTGGCAAGCTTGGAGAGCGGAATATTCATTTAGACGTATGATTTTGCATTGATTTGTACTCATGATATGCAAGCGATGGATAAAGTGCAATGGATTGGCTGATATGTATTATTTTTCACAAATTTGTCTAAATTAGCGCAGCATTTCTATGAAATTGGTCAAAATTGTCAATTCCAAAAAATGATAAATCAGTTATGATCAGTTAAAAGATGATCAATATGTGCCTGCATAATATATCTGGGAAAGATAATTCGTTTTGCAGGATAACAGCAAGATTCGACGTCAAGTGTGATGTAGACAGGTACAGTCTAGTTTTTTCTAACCATCACAGCTGAAAACAAAAAACAGTGTAAAACTAGGGTATAGAAGAGGGAACTCCGATGAGGAATATGCTCAAAATGATTTTGGGGACGGTATTCACCAGTGTCATGGCAATGAATAGCTCTGCCGCAGATTTTAAAATATGTGTGTTTGATATTATGGGCAGTAACGGTGATATGATGGCAGTTGCAAAGGACTATGCACTAGCTGCCAAGCCGTGGGGTGTAAATATTGAACCACAAATCTATACAAGCTTGGATGATGCAGTGTCCGACTTTGAGTCAAAAAAGTGTCAAGGTGTTATTGCCGACAATTATGTGATGAAAAAATATAATAATTTTGCTGGGTCTATTGGTGCAGTTGGTGCCATTAATGATTATGATCTAGCTAAAAAAGTGTTGATTGCATTGGGTAGCCCAAAGCTCGCCTCAAAGATGAAAACGAAAGATCATGAAGTGGTCGGTATGGTGCCTTTTGGACTGGCTTATTTCTTCTCTAAAGATAAAACTATCAACTCACTTGAGAAAATGGCAGGTAAGCGTCTCGGTGTCTTAAAAGATGATCCATCGCAACAGCGAATGGCGAAACGTGTTGGTATTAAACCTGTGTTTATGACCTTTGATAATGCAATTGCAAAATATAAGAATGGTGACATGGATATTGTGCCAGCACCGCTGATTGTTTATAAGCCGTTTGAAGTAGGAAAATTGGTGGGGAGTCAGGGTGGGGTTGCTGATTTTCCAATCGCATTGATGACCATGAGTGTGGTCTTTCATCGTGGCGAATATCCTGCAGACTTTGGTCAAAAGAGCCGTAAATGGTTTGCAGGCAAACAATCTCAATTTATCAAGATGGTCGAGCGATGGGATGCAACCGTACCGAAGAATATTATGTACGAGATTCCTGAGATTGATCGAAAAAGTAGCGATTTATTACTTTCTCAACTCCGTAAAGAGTTTATTGCAGATAAAACCTATGATGGTACGATGATTACTTTAATTCGTCACCTGCGTTGCAATCAAGAGCCGAATTTCATCGAATGTAAGAAGTAAATATTCTTAAAAAAGGCGGTCAGATGACCGCCTTTGTTTTGTCTTTGCAATGAACTTACTTGGTTTTTGGCTTCTTACGTAGACGTGAGGTTTTCTGCTGTGCAAGTGCTTCAAGTGCAACTTTCAGCTCTTCATCATCAAAAGTGGTAATGTGCTCTAGCATATGTAGCGTCGATTCATCGAGCACCAAGTGCGCATTTTGAGCAATATTGCTTAAACGCTCCTTATACTCAATCAGACCATCATTGATTTCGATATAATTGAGTTGTGTTAGCACTTTTAAGAAGCTTTGGAACAATGCCTTATCAAAGAATTCTGGCGAGTTGAAGTCATAGAGTACAGATAGACGTTGTCCTAGCAAATGGCTCAACTCTTCGACTTGTTTGCCGCTGATTTTGCCACTCCCACGCTGAGTAATCAGTGCAATAGTCATAAAATAGCGCTCTAAGCTTTGCTTGACAGGTTTTGCCAAGATCAAAAGCTGTTTATGCTGATCACTATTTGGTGTCGGGCTATACAGTGTTTGCTCATGGTCGACAGTGATCAGTTTTTCATTGACTAAAGCTTCACTATATTGATCAATGATCGGCTCAAGCTCCTTAAGATCCCATTTCAAAAATAACTCAGCTTTTAAGAAAGGGTAAAGCGCTTTGATCACGTTGATCAAATCGGCACGTTCAAGGCGTCCATTATGCTCAACCAAAGCCGCAATAAGTGAAGGCAAGATATAAAGGTGAAGCACATTGTTTCGGAAATAGGTGAGTAAAACGGCTTGATTATCTTCAATAGCAATGATGTCGCCGAGTGCATGTTTGATGCGTTTGATTAGTTTTAGTTTCAGACCATAAGCGATCATTTCTTTGCCTGACAGCGGTGTCACTTGACTGCGTTCATCGTATGGTAGTTGCTGGGCAAGTTTTTGGTAAATATCGAGCTGTGTTGCGCAGGTGTCTTCATCCAAAGTATGCTTTGAGGTTGCCAGTAATACCAAAGACAGCAAGTTCACAGGATTGATTACGGCAGCACGGTTGATATTGACCATAATGTCGTGTGCTACAGTACTGATTGCACCTGAGACTTCACTTGGCAAGCTATCTCCGTTGCTGGCGATAACCGTCTTTTCTACGTCATGTTGCTTAAGCACATCATCAAGGAGAACAGGTTCACCAAAATTCACATGCACCTTACCGAAGATGCGTTCGATCTTGCGCAAGGTTTTGACAATACCAAAAATAGATTCAGCTTCTTTCGGCTTACCTTGCATTTCACCGATATAGGTGCCGCCTTCCATCAGTCGCTCATAACCAATGTAAGTTGGAATAAAGGCAATCGGTTTGGCACGGTCACGTAGATGACTGTGCACCGTCATGGCAAGCATGCCTGTCTTCGGTGGCAACAAACGCCCAGTACGTGAACGCCCACCTTCGATAAAGTATTCCAGTGGCGTGTTGCGAGACAGAATGCTAAATAAATATTCTTTAAATACTGCAGTGTATAGTGGCGCACCAGTGAAGCTACGGCGAATAAAGAAGGCACCGCCACCACGTAATAACTGACCGACAAAAGGGAGATTCAAATTATCCCCAGCTGCGATATACGGCACCATCAAGCCACGTTTGAAGATCACATAAGACAGGAGTAGATAATCGATATGGCTACGGTGACATGGCGTATAAATAATTTCATACTTATCGGCAAGCTCACGAACCGTGCTAAAGTTATGAACCTCCACACCATCATAAAGCTGAGTCCAAAGGCGTGTTAAGGTGCTTTCAGCAAAGCGAATCGCAGAATAAGAGTAATCTGAAACAATCTCATTGAGATGACCAATCGCCAGACGTTCAGCTTCTTCGACACTAATCTTCTTACGGATACTTTCTTGCACAATCGCTTCTTGGATATCTCGAGATTTGATCAAACTCTGCATCACATTACGGCGATCTGATAAATCGGGACCGAGTACCGCTTCACGTTTACTATCGAGATAGTCATTGAGATGACTAACGACAAAAGTAGCTGGTGACAGATTCGGGTGTTGCTGTTTGGCATAATCAACCAGTTGACGCAGTGAACGCCCTTCATGAAACTCGATATAGGTCTGACGTCCATGAATCCCGATATTTGCCAATTGTTTGATTTTCCCCGGGGTACTCCAAGAGTCGGTAAACAATAGCTTCAACCAAGAGTCTTCTTTGTCAGGCGCACGTCCCCATAGAATCGTCACTGGCACCAGTTCGATATCAAACTCAGGATGTGCATCCAAGGCTTCGATCAAACGCACCAGTCGTGGTGGAAAGTTGTGCGCTGGCGGATTCAGCAGATTATTTTCATTACGATGTTGTAAATAAATGACCGATTTTTTCTCGTGCACATCGGCAAAATCTAGTGGATATAGCGCTCGATCCAAACCTAGTCGTTTGGTTTCATTGTCGAGTAAAATCGCATTGCTCTGTGAATAATTTTGCAACACGTACAACGTCAGTTTGTTGGAAGGTGCTTGCTGTGTTTGCGATTCAGAAGATGCATCGGAGACGTTTTTTTGTTTTGGTGTTTCGCCTAAAAGATGTGGCTTGACCGCAAAATTCAATAATTTGCTTGAAATTCGGCGAGATAATTTTGTAAAACCAGACTGATCCACTCGAGACTCCTGTGGTTGGTCAAATGCAAATATCGGCTATTTTGCAGAGATTGGCTTAAAAAAAAATGGTATTTTATGCCAATTATGATCAGAAGTGTTCAATCTCCTTACTTTGTTACAAGTTTCTAGCGTCTTATTTCCAATTCAACGAGGCTTGTAGAAATGCTGAACCACCATGCCGAATAGCATGGGAAATAGGTGAAATTTAACTGACGTGCTTGGCGATCTCGGGCTACAATTAGATAGATTGCTTAGATGTAAATGCTTTGAGGGAAGAATGACTTATCCAATTTCGACGTTGACGGGCTCGGTACTTACACTATTGATGACGAGTATATCCGCCCATGCGGCTGATCAAATTGAAAATAACAATCAAATGTCTGAAATTAATTACGAACCTATAATTCAAGCTCAAGAGAATACCATTACAACGCTACCAACGATTACTGTGACCGCTACTCGTGATCGTCGAGATGTCTTGGATGTGCCGACAGCAATCTATAAAGTCGAGATACCAGATCAACAGAATAACGCCAACATTGATCTTGCAGAAATCTTGCAAGGCGTCCCTGGATTACAAGTCAAAAACCGTGAAAATTTCGCCCAAGATTTACAGCTTTCCATTCGTGGCTTTGGCGCACGTTCGACCTTTGGTGTGCGTGGTATTCGCATGTATGTTGATGGGATTCCTGCGACGATGCCTGACGGACAAGGACAAACCTCAAATATTGATTTAAATAGTTTGTCTAATATCGAAGTGCTCACAGGACCCTTTTCATCGCTCTATGGCAACTCTTCAGGCGGGACGATTTTGACCGAAACTCGCACAGGGGAAGGGCGAGATAGCGTGACGGTCGGTGTCGGTGCGGGCAGTCATGATCAGCAACAAGTCACCTTGTCGGCGCAAGGTGGTGCAGATCAGGCGAATCAACCAGCCTATTACATCAGCAATAGTTATATGCAAACTGACGGCTACCGAGAGCATAGTGGTGCGGATAAGGTCTTGCAAAATGCCAAACTGACGTGGGATTTAGATGACGGCAGTGAAATCAACTGGGTGGTGAATCGAGTCAAAATCAATGCCGATGATCCACAAGGCCTCGATCGTCCACAGTGGGAAGCTAATCCAAAACAAGTGAATGATAGCAACAATATTTATAATGTACGTAAATCACTTGATCAGCTTCAAACAGGACTGACATGGCAAAAACCAATTTCTGACAAGCAGTCGCTCTACGCCATGACGTATCTGGGTCAACGTGAGATGACGCAATATCAGTCGATTCCTAAATGTGCGACAAATAAAGACACAGGAGAGTGTATCCCCAAAACTTCACAACTCAATACTTATCACGCAGGCGGTGTGATCGACTTTGATCGAACTTATTATGGCGTCGATCTGCGCTGGATGGCGGAGGATCTGTTTTCACATTTAGACGTGGCGCTAGGTCTGGCATTTGATCGTATGGATGAAGATCGTCAAGGCTATGAAAACTTTGATTCATCGGGGAATTATGGGGTCAAAGGCGATTTGCGCCGTGATGAAGACAATAGCATGTGGAATCTTGATCCGTATTTGCAAGCCTCTTGGGCATTTAATCCAGCATTCAGTGTCGATGCAGGACTACGCTATAGCAATGTACGCTATGACAGTGATGATCACTATATTGTTGTTGAAACTAATGAGAGCAAAGGCAATCCTGATGACAGTGGCAAGGTGGATTATGATCAATGGTTGCCATCTGCGGCGCTGAACTGGAAAATCTCGGATCATCTAAACAGCTATATCGCTTATGGCAAAGGTTTTGAAACGCCAACTTTCACCGAAATGGCATATCGTCCAGATGGTTTATCTGGGGTCAATACCGATCTCAAAGCAGCGACCAGTGATACATATGAACTTGGCTTAAAATCACGAAGTTACCTCGGCTTGATCACAGGTGCGCTGTTTTATACCGAAACCCGAGATGACATCGTTTCAGCGGATGATGACAATCGGCGTAGCACCTATCGCAATGCCGATCAGACCTTACGCCAAGGGGTGGAATTGGCTTGGCAGAAAATGCTTTGGAAAGATTTGAGCCTACAAGCAAGCTATCATTATATTGATGCGACTTTCGATGCACATCGCAAAAAATCAAGCCTACCTCGGACTGAACTGGAAAGCGTCTGAAGGTTTGCGGGCAGGGTTGGATATGCGCTATGTTGATCAAGTCTATGTAAACGATGAGAATAGTGATGTTGCGCCAAGCTACGCCGTTGTGGGCATGAGTGTTGGTTATACGTGGTTGCTTGATGATTGGCAGGTCAATAGCTACGCCAGAGTAAATAACTTATTTGACCGTGATTATGTCGGTTCAGTCATTGTCAATGATCGCAATGGACGTTATTTTGAACCTGCTGATGGTCGTAATTTCAGCGCAGGGCTGAGTATGACCAAGCAGTTTTAATGTTGATCACATCGTATTTATATCATGGCGTATTATCATCATAGAGTAGTTGTTACGTGGTTATTAACAGCGTAGTCGTGACTTCGAAGTTTTTTAAATGTCGATATGCTGTGAAATTGTGATATTTTTATCGTGGTTTGATAAATTAAAGAATTATCAAGCTAATTAATTAAGCGATCTCCAAAAATCTTGCGACAGATCGTCATAAAACGATTGATCGTGTTGACAAGATTGATTTCCTATTTTTTTTTATTTCATAAACTGAACAGAGCAGGTGTCCAATGACTTCACTCACGCAAGAACTGATTGATCTTCTGACCTTAGAGCGTCTTGAAGATGGGCTGTATCGTGGGCAAAGTCGCAACCTTGTGGGCAAGCGTGTTTTCGGTGGGCAGGTGCTTGGTCAAGCCTTAATGGCGGCGTCTTATACAGTGGAAAATCGTCCTGCGCATTCGCTTCATGCATACTTCTTGTTTGGGGGCGATATCAATGCGCCGATTGTCTACGAAGTGGATAAACTGCGTGATGGCAAAAGTTTTTCTAGTCGCTCAGTCAAAGCTATTCAGCACGGTCGAGTGATTTTTCAAGCGATGGTATCGTTCGCTGAGCCTGAAGATGGTTTGGAATACCAAAAGGATGCGCCTGATTATCCAGCAGCAAAAGACATTCCCAATGAAGAACAGCTCAAAGGCTCATTGATCAAATTTGTCCCTGAAAATCTGCGTGCTGCATTTCAACGACGTCGTCATGTGGAAATTGCACCGATCAATCCAAGTAATCCGTTTGATCCACAACCTGAAGCACCAACACAGGCGCACTATATGCGCACATGGGATAAGATTGATGTAGAGCATGACACGATTGCCTTGCATCAAGCGATTACCGCATTTTGCTCGGATTTTACCTTGATGACCACGGCACTTCGCCCGCATGGCTTGTCGTGGATTTCACCAAGTCTACAGTCGGCAAGTATTGATCATGCGATTTATTTTCATAAGCCTATTCGTGCTGATGAATGGTTGTTACATGATATGGAGTCTACCCAAAGCGCAGGCTCACGAGGTTTGAATTTTGGGAGAATTTGGCAAGATGGACAACTGGTATGTAGCACAGTGCAAGAAGGTTTGAACCGGCTTCGAGATATTGATGTTGGACGTGCTTGAAAGGGTAAAGGTATAAACCCTTAAAAATCATTTCAACAAATCACGCTGAAAGAAAATCCACTAAAAAACTCGATATTAGATCGAGTTTTTTTATACGCAACGTTTTATGCTAATGTGTAGCCA